>NZ_JBFUKT010000047.1:0-21552 GCF_056400705.1 Paenisporosarcina sp. P5_A11 | reverse complement strand
TAAAAAAAGACCGTCTCTGACGATCTTCGGTTCTTCAACTAAAGCACCCGTTAGTTCAAGAACAACACCTTATTTTAAATCAGACAATTTCTCTCCTGTAACAATTTCAAATAGTTCTGCTGATTTGCTTTTATTTAATTGGACATACTTCCCTGCCCCCTGCATTACAAGTTCTATTTTATCTTTATTTGGACTAATMCACAGTGCATAAATAACACTATCAGATTGAATTTTCTTATCGATGTATTCGAGATGAAATTTATAATCTGCGGGATGTACCATACTTACTTCAGCATTTGTCCAATTTGTTTTATCTAGTATATTAGTTACTTTACCCACTTGCTCGATGTCCGTTACTTCTCTAAAATGATTGTACTCGTCTTTATCCCCAACAAGTTTTTGAACAATTATCGTTTGTTCTTCGTTTTCCATACCACTTGAACAGCCTGTCGTTATAAACATAAACACTAAAATTAAAGCAAATAACAACTTTCTGATTCCCATATTATCCCTCCTTTTTTAGACGTTCATTTAATCATTATCGTTTCATTATTCAACTAACCTGCCCCGTTAGTTAAACAACACTATGTGTATTTATAAGAAAAAAATAAAACCCAAAGATAAGAATATAACTATTGATGCTATTGACCTTACCCAAGTGACAGTATTACTCAGTCCAGCTTTTTTCTCTAAATAATTAATGTAAGTAATTACTAAAATGAATCCCCCAAAAAGCATATAATATATAGAATTATCTCTGAAAGATAGAGAACTCATAGCAACTAAGCCAATAAGTATAGTTCCGATTGCACCTAGAATCATATTTATATATAAGATACTTTGATTTTCTTTCATTCTCTTACCCCCATTCCAATTAGTTCTTCAACTAACCTGCCCCGTTAGTTCAATAAGAAAAAAGGCTTCACTCCTTCTTGAAGTAAAGCACTCGTTAGTTGAATAAGACTTATTTTGGAGTTGACACAAACTGTGACATGAAAAGTAACGGGTTTCCTCGTCTAATTTAGCTTATCTAGTTTGTCAGAAATAGTACGTAGTATTTTGTTCTTTTCCTGCTGTATTTTTAAGAATTTAATCATAAACCAAATCACAAATACAACTGGGGCTATGTAAAACAAGATTGGTAAAAATAGAAAAACTGAATCACCGGTCATTTATAAACCTCCTCTCATTTTTGATAATTATACCATGGTAAATATTAGAAATGTGTTCACGATTTATTAGGTAGTGATCAATACGACCATACTACGCTTCTTCAACTAAAGCACCCGTTACTTTAAGTGTATTCTTTCACAAACTTTGGATTTCATTTTGATGTCGCCTCTTAGAGATAACCAAACTAACGACAATTCCCACAATACACGCTATTACAGTTTTTGTAAGAAAATTATTAAGAAGTCCATCCATTACATATCCTTTAAATTTTTGAAATAATGTTGCTTCTGGAACCCAATCAATCACATAGCCTATCCCTAATATTGCAGGTGAGCTTATCAATACATAAACAAAAACAAAAGTAATTAAAAACGCTTATAGGTTCATTAAATCCCCCCTCAAATTTTAGCCACTGCTCATATACTTCGTGCGTATTTTCATTAGCGTCTACAATTACCCGTCGTTTATCTTCAGGCGATTTTCTATACCAGTCAACTCTTGTTCCCCTAACGCCCCCGTTAGGGGATAACCACAGTGAAATTTGGGACCTCTAAGAGGTCTTAACTTTTGGCGTTAGTTTTATTTGATTCGTTTTTTTCTTTTTTGTCTTATCAAGTGATGATTGCAGAGCAGAGATTAAATCTGGATATCCCTGCTTTAAGTAACCTGCACTTCAGTTTAATAAGAATAAACCCTGTATTATTTCTCTCTAATCTGATCCGTTTTACGGTAGGTTATTACCCAATACAAGAGGGCCAAAGCGCTGACAGAGGCACCAAATAGACATACTCCGATCCATCCATAGTTTGCGTATATATTGGTAGAAATAATTGAACCCGTGGCACTTCCGATGGAATAAAAAATCATGTAAGCAGCAGTAAGTCGGCTTATTGCCTCAGGACGCACTGTGAAAATCATACTCTGATTGGTGACATGTACTGCTTGCACAGCCAGGTCAAGAAAGATAACGCCAATAACTAATGCGAGCAGTGAGTGTTCGGTAAAGCTGATTAGGAACCATGATGCTAGCAATAAAACTAGGGCTATGCCGGTTGTTCGCTGCCCTAAACCTCGATCGGCCAGCCCTCCTGCTCGAGCAGCAGCTAATGCTCCGGCAACTCCAGCGAGACCAAACGCTCCAATTGCGGTATGTGAAAGAGAGTATGGTGGAGCACTGAGAGGTAGCACCAGCGAAGTCCACAATGTACTAAATGCGGTAAAAACCAGCAGAGCTAGTACTCCGCGGATGCGTAGGATTCGTTCTTGTACGAACAATGTGAGCACCGAACGAAGCAGCTGCGGATAGGATAGTGATGCTCGTTCGCTTTCATCACGCGGGAGTACTCGGAACAACACGCCAGTCATGATGAGCATCATCGCGGCAGAAACTAGATAGACCGAACGCCAACCGGCGAGATCGGTTAGTACGCCAGCGAATGTTCGTGCGAGCAGAATGCCGATCACCACTCCACTTTGCACCAAGCCGACTATACGTCCTCGCTCTGCTGGGGCAGCCAAATTCGATGCGAACGCTACGAGCACCTGAGTCACCACGGCAAGCAGTCCGACCGCAGCTAACCCCGTGAACAGCACCGTGATGGTGGGGGCGATGCCAACCACAATTAGAGACAACACGGATAAAAGCATCTGACCGACGATTAGCCGACGTCGATTCAGTAGATCACCGAGCGGTACCAACAGTAGCAGTCCTAACGCGTAAGATAGCTGAGTAATCGTAATGACAATGCCGATGGATGAATGGGCGATACCGAACTCGGTCGCCAGTGAGTCTAGCAACGGGTGTGCATAGTATATGTTTGCAACAGCCATCCCACAGGCTGTTGCAAACAATAGTGCCATAAAGCGAGTCATGGTTGATTCGGATACTATTTGTAACTGATCTGTTTTCGTATCATGATCTTCAACTATAATTGTTGTTTTTTCTTTAACCTTCCCCTTTACCATTTCTTACATCTCCTTTGTGCATCCAACATTATATTATACCGCTAGGTATAATATAATTCCTGATAAGGATAACCAATAAAAAGTTTTGATGTCAAGTGATTTATGCAATTATAGGGTTGCTTTTCTTGAAATAACCATCACAATTTGACAATATAACTTTAATTGACTAAAATCATAATATACCGTTCGGTAATTTAAAGGGGGATTAATTATCCATGACTCGAATTAGGAAAATTGGTAAGGAAAGTACATTAGATGAATTGAATCAATTACCGGGGAATATCGAAGTAACTGAAATATCTGGGGGCGATTCACCATCTCCAAAATTCCTACAGACAAACGAACAGATTATAAAAAGCTTCTTTGAAGTTGTCAGATCAGGTAGCAATCCCGAACAAGCAAAGGTTTTTATGGCGAAAGATGTAAGAGCACATCAAGTGAATTCAGAAAGCATGGTGACAATTATAAGGTCACCAGAGAATTATGCTGTTCATATAAAAGAAATGATAGATTCATGGGGGAATTTTAAAATAGAAATTCAAGAATTAATTTCTCAAAACCAAAAAGTTTATGTCAGATGGAAACAGACAGGAATGCATATTGGGGAGTATGAGGGTTATCTGCCTACAAATAAAGAGGTTATTGAACTAGGTAGTGCCGTATACCGATTAGAGGATCAAAAAATAGTGGAATACTGGATTCAAGTGGACAGATTCGGAATCATTGAGCAAATAAAAAAGAATCAATAACAAGATTAATTAGTGAAGAAACTTTATTTTTTTGAAATGAGGGATTTATTATGGTTCGAAAACGTGAATTTGATGAGGAAAAAGCATTGGATGATGCTATGTGGCTTTTTTGGAAGAAGGGGTACAAGGCTACTTCGCTAAGCGATTTGACTACCAAAATGGGCATACAAAGACCAAGCTTATACTCAGCTTTTGGAGACAAAGAGGAATTGTTTGAAGCTGCATTGCGCAAATATACCAAGCTACATGCTTCCCATATTCGAACAAAGCTTCAAAACAATCTATCTGTAAAGGAAGCATTTCGCTCATTTATTGAAGATTTGGTGGAAGAGGCATATAAAGAAAGTCCAAGCAAGGGATGTTTTTGCATTAATACAATGGTGGAACTTGCCCCTCACGATGAAAAATTTGAAATCCTTACAAGGGAGCATCAGATGTATCTTTCGATTATATTTCAAGAAACGATTGTCCGAGGTATTCGCTCAGGTGAGCTCGAAAACAATCTTAATGCTAAAGCTTTAGCACAGACACTAGTCGTTTCATTAATCGGACTTACCGTGTTAATGAAATCTCGTCCAGAGCGTTCATTTATAGATAATTCTGTAGCGATGATATTATCATTATTAAAATAAATTTAGCCAAATTCCAGTTTTATCAATCCTGTCAGTCTCCGTGAATAAAGTGGGTTTGTATAATGCCACAATCTATTAAATAGATTGCAGCTGTAATTCTTATTTTTATTAACCAAGTTACAGCTTTTGTCCTCCGGATCGTACATTTAGCTTTGAAATAAAGTTTGATCAATTTAATGCGATAACCTTGATAAACGTACAAAAGAAAAGAGCATGTTTTGAAAAAAGACTAGTCAAAACATGCTCTTAACATATTCAATTAAATGATACTTTTATAAAAAGGTTTGAACATTTCCCATACTTCTTCTTCAACTAAAGCACCCGTTAGTTCAAGAAGAAAATAGTTCTTTCTATTGCGTGATAAGTTATTTTTCTTTGAAAATTGGACTTAATTCACTCCACACATCAAATTTATTACCATCTAAATCAAAGAAAACAAAGTTCCTTCCAGAGTGTCCTCTGTTTTCAATTTCTCCAACTCTTATTTCTTTATCGGTAAAATCTCTATGTATTGCCTCTAATGCATTTAGTCCATTAACTTCAAATGTTATAGAAAAACGTTCTACACCATAACAATCATAGAAGTTAGAACTTTGATTTTCTTTAGATTTAACAAGAAAAATACTTTGGTTTGCAAAATTAAGAATTGCTTTGTCTTCGTCTTTATAGCTTAACTCTGCCCCCAATTTGTTTACATACCATTCATAAGAATTTTCTACATTAGTTACTGGAATATAAGTAGTTCCTACCCTTAGCAACTTTTCGCTCATTCTACCGACTCCTTCCAAAATTTTATGGTATCTACTTTCTCCTTTTATGTATCTTTAACCTTCCTAATTCTATATTTATCTTATTTTTATTGAAGTAACCTGCCCCGTTAGTTCAATAAGAAAAAGCTACCCTTACAGGCAGCCACTTGTTTAACTAAAGCACTCGTTAGCATTTATGCAGCACCACAGAGAATGAAAATGGTTAGAATAGTCAATACCACTATACTTTTAAAATAGCGTAATAATACTCGTCCAACCACTCATTTCCGTTTGGAATACATTTGTAAAAATAAACTTCCCTTCTCATTCCAATCTTCTCCATAACTCGATATAATTGAATATTACGAGGTTGTCAAGTCGCTATAGCCCTTTGTAACTTCATTTTTCAAAACCATATTCTAAAATCGCTTTTACAGTTTCGGAAGCATATCCTATATTGTAATATTTCGGATTACACGCTCATCCAACCTCATATGTATGTTCTGTTCAAATGCTAAGACAGCATATTAAAAGACCTCTTTAAGGAATCTCTCTTTGTTTATCAGGATTTTAAGTCCTTTGTTCGTTCTTAGATTTTTTTGGCTTAAATACATTTCTAGGTACTAACAGTATCAGAAAAATAATAAGAAACAGCGTTACTATAGAGAATAGATACGTTCCTAATCCTGCCCAAACTCCTTCCTCAAATTCTTCTATGATATTATCTAGATTAAAGATAAGCCTGATAACAAAGTTTGAAATAAAAATAAATGCGGTCAAGATAGCAGTTTCTTTTATAATCTTCAATGTCAATAATCCATCCTTTTTTTACTATTCAACTTAATGTTGTCCACTTAGATGACTATACGTCCTAATAAACTCTCTAAACGAATATCCTCTTTTATTATACAAGTTTGACTTTTTTTATTAAATATTGTAAATGGTTTAAAATTACTCTAACGATATATACTTGCTTATTGAACTATCCTGCCCCGTTAGTTCAATAAGAAAAAGAGCTGCATTAGCAGCTCACTGTTCTTCTACAGTACCCGTTAGATGAAGAAGATTATGTAGAGATTAACCAAACTGAATTACAAAAGATTCTATTAGAATTTCATTTCAACTGAAATCAGCTCTTTACCACTAGTAACGCAGTTTCTCCATTACTCAAAACCACTTCTAATGGTGAATCTAATTCATTAATAGCTTTTAAATGAACGAATACATCCCAAAATCCTGAGCTTTGTTCTGCAACAGGGATAGTAATTTTATCACCATTCTTAAATGTAAGAATCACCTGCACCTTTATCTCACCTTACCGTTTTTACCATTATTTTATGTAAGGAAATTGAAGGTGATTAAAAAGAACGCCCAGAAGGACGTTCTAAAATTTTATCATTCTCCATACTGATTTTAAGAATAGTAAATAGTAATAGTCTGCATTAGATCTTTCTTCAGTTCTTTCTGATAGTAGGTCAAAAATGATTTAATCGGATACTGGATGAGTTCATCTTTTTGATTGAACTTAAACCCGTTGAGGATTTTGTTAGAAGGCCTGAACAAAAGGGTATTATATAACTGGATAAAATAACGCATTTTATGTTCCCAATAGAAGAATAAAATAAGTAATTCCGTAAATAGGAAGTGCAATTGTAGTAATTATATACATTGTCATTTCGCCTTTAGAAAGTTTTCTTTTCCACTTAGTTAGCTTAAGTTGCCTACGATAAATAATGCTGGAAATGAATATTAATATAAAAGTTAAATCCTTTATGTTTTCTAAAACGGTAATCAAATAATCTGCTCCTTTAGGGTTTTGCAATAATTTGCCCCTTTATATTAAATGACGAAATAACATAAAAAAGAATCTCGTATTTAGATAGCAAAATATGAGACTCCTTGACCAAAAAAATTTTGAAATATATTGGATTATTTGCTATTTGATAACCTACTAAAAGGGCTCCTGCCGCTGAAAGAAATTGTTTGGCATCGATAAGCCGGATATCTTAATCTAGGTTAAATATATATTTTCTTATTCAACTAAAGCACCCGTTAGCTTAAAAAAACATTTTTATAATACGTGTAGATTTTCAACAGTAAAAGCACGAATATTATTATATTCGTCTATTAGAGCTTCACAGGATAATGTTAAATCGCTTCTTTGATTATCAATCCAAAGTTCAAATTCCAAGGCATATCCTGAACCATCATCATACTTATAAAAATCCACATTTTCATAAGCTGCATCAGGCGGAATCGTTAATGAATCCCAGGAACTCAACTCTTCTTTAAGGTCACTGATTGATAGCCCCTTTTGTAACTTTGCTTGAATTTTATTAAAATCGCCTTGGACAAAATCTATAACAGTCTCCCTCAGTAATGACTTTATTTTACTTTTTATGTTCATCCAATTCACCACTTTTAAATAGTCTCTCTTTTAAAATTCTACGTGTTTTCAATATCTTCCTTCTTGAAGTAACCTGCCCCGTTAGTTGAATAAGAAACTTATTTCATACTTTCTAAAATTAAATAGTCTTTTGTTTTAATTATTGTTATATCGTGTTTCTCTGCGAATTCAATTAAATGGTCATACGCTTTTGGTGGTTCGAGAACAGCTAATCTAACGTTRATCCCTTTATTTACTTTTATTTTGGCAGATTTTTTAGCCCAGCCGACTCGTGTAAATTTCAGTTCATTTATTTCTTCAGGAAAAATCCTCTGTTTTACGATGGATTTWTTGAATATTAAAATCTCATAAACCAAATTCTCATCGTTGATATTAAGCCTAAATCGAACAAAAGCAAATACAACGGCTACCAGTAAAACTGATAGATATAGAGATGAAGACCCGCCATAGTAATCCCAAACTACATTCAAAAATAGGACAAAAATGATGGTCATAACAATTGGATATCTATGCGGTCTGATTTTGTATTCCATATCAATTCATCTCCTTTTGTAACTCCTTCTTTTACTAAACTTTCTTTTTTACTAATGCTATAAGATAGTACATCAGTGAAATCAAAAATGAGAGAAGTACAACAGTTACCATACCAAACGCATAAATTGCTGTTACTGAAGGGTCCTCTCCTCCATCGGCACCAATAGCAACGAGAGAAAATAAAATAAGACTAACCGTTAAAATTAAAGAAAAAATACCAATATACTTCGCCATTATCTCTCCTCCTCTGTTGGAACCCTTACTAATTTTCTTGCTCGTATAAATGAATACACATCTCTAAAAAAGACATAGTACATAAACAAGGACAGTATAAGCCCGCCATATGTTTGTTTAGGGAAATTTTCAAGCATGAAATCTTTTTGAGTAATGAAAAGATAATTTATGTTTACTAATAAAGCAAAACTTATAACTACTGAAACTAGTTCTTTTTTATTTTTAAAAAGGAATGAAGATATCAACGATGACACAAAAATAAGAATAAGGATCTGCTGAAAAGCGAGAACAGCTTTTGCGAATTCCATATTAACTCCTCCTAATCCAGGTTGCTGTATAGTCAGATAGAAAAAAATGGAAACCCGGAAATTTTGCATTCGGATGTACTTTTGCTTTGGTGAGTTATTGATTTATTTGACTACCTTTTTGACTAAAGCACCCGTTAGTTCAACAAGACTTATTGAAGTGTTGATATATACAGCGAATCAGGAGGAGACATCGTAATGAAAGTCATAAAGACAATTGTGTAATGTGCAACGTTGAAATCGACTTAGAAAGTACGGGATATCATTTAGATTCGGAAGAAGGCGTTTGGTGTATGAGTTGTGCTGAACAAGAATCGGATTATTGACATAAAATGCGAATAAGAAAGAGGGGTTTGAATTTGTTGAAATTCTTAGTTGTTTCGTTATTGATTGTTTCTTATATAGATACAATTCGGATTGCCAAACCTTCAAAAAACCAAGTTAAAGGGGTTCATCACGATGCTCTTTGGGCATCTATTCACACAATGGCGTATGGTTTGGCGGTAGCATTTATTTTATTTGACGTATAACAGTATTTAATTAGTTCGCAGTTCAACCATACTACGCTTATTCAACTAACCTGCCTCGTTAGTTGAACAAGAAATGCTTTACTCTTATTGAAGTAAAGCACCCGTTAGTTGAACAAGCACTTATTTTTCTTTCTTACCAACCTGATACCCTAGAGCTGACCATAATATAAAAGCAAATAATTCCTTAGTATAGTAATTCCCTGTAAAAACGCTGAAAAGTAGCCAACAAACGAAGGCACCAAGAAATAAAAGTAAAAGACCTTTTGACAAAATTATTCCCCCTAGTAATAAATCAATTTCTATAAATAATATACCAGATATTAGGAGTCAATGTTTTCAATCTTCAACTAACCTGCCCCGTTAGTGATAAAAAAAAGGCTGCTTAAGCAGCCCTAGGATCTTCAACTAAAGCACCCGTTAGTGAAATAAATAAACTATAATTTCTTTTTTAATAATCCTATTAAATAGTATATTAGTGAAATCAAAAATGAGAGAAGTACGACAGTTACCGTACCAAACATATAAATTGCTGTCTCGGCAGTGTCATCTCCACCAAGACTACCAACGAGTGAAAATAAAGCAAAACTAACCGTTAAACTTAACAAAAAAATACTAATATACTTCGCCATTATCTATCCTCCTTTACTTTTTATTTTGCCATTGTAATCCATATTCTTTATTCAACTAAACTGCCCCGTTAGTTCAATAAGAAAAAGGCATTACTCCTTCTCGAAGTAAAACACCCGTTACTTTAATGAGGTGTCATCAGTTTTAATATTCTTTTTTGCAAGAATGCCAGTTAAAAAAATAATAATCCCTATTATGGTTACGGAAAATTCAGCAATATAAAAGTCACCATCTCTAACCAAACGAATTAGAAAAGAAACGCCAAATCCAGTTGTTAGTAATACTCCAAAATACACAATTCGATTTTTTATATTAACTCCCCCTTTTATTAAAGGTTTCGTAAATCTTTAACTAACCTGCACGATTAGTCATCCATGATTCCTATACTCAAAACATAGCATAAGCTTAACATTAAAAATCCCTTAGTTGGATATATTTAGAAATATTTCTTATAGAACTAACGCCCGGTAGTTGAAGAAGGAACCTAAGCCATGGAGGTTAATAAAAAAGGAGAAAGGGGCTGGAACTGGCCTCTTTCTCCTTTTGTTTACTTCTCTAATTCATGTTGTGTTTCCTTTGATGAAAATGCTTCTTTCAATTCTTTAGTGTGGTTGTGATGAGGATTTAATGACTCTATGTTTTTATTTAATGCATCTCGTGATTGTAATAACGGATTTTTCATTAAATGCCAACCCACTGTAACATTATGTTTATGTTCGGCCTTTAAATTTTTCTCTTTGATGTATTTCCCAATTCGCTCGTTTAATTGCTTTTCATTTTTCGTTTGTAACTGCTTCGTTTCTTTAACGGATGTAACCGATAAAAAGCGCTCGGTATTCAAAGACTGAGCAATAGCTGTTTTTTGAACAAACTTTTGACCTTCTGCCTTCTTCGCAAATGTTCGTTCGGTGGTATGCCCACCTTCCATTGTTACCGCATATTTTCCTTCCTCAATCTTTTCTATCTTGATGAAGTCTTCCACCTTTTTGAACTCTTTCACCAATTCATTTTTATTCTCTAAGATGTTAATGATGGTATAGCGTTGCTCAAGATCACTTAGTGGCAACAAGCGATTCGTGTTGGTACGTAAGTAGAACTGTTGATCACGTGTGTTTTCTTCGACTTTCGCAAATACGACCAGACCATTCTTCGCGTCAATTAATTGCAGTGTAGGTTTATCAGAAAGAAACACATTCCATTTTTCTTCTACAGCCGATTTTACTTTTTCGGTATCGATGGATTGATAAAAGCCTTTAATTTTCTCGCTTTGCAACTCATTCAATTGATCAATCATCTGTCCCGACACGCTTTGTACTTCTCGAATCGCTTGTTTGGCTACGTTTATATCTCGTGCCCATATAGCAATGTAGCCAGTCGACGTAAAGTCTGTTTCTAATCCGTAATAGTGAGAGACGATATAGGCTGCTGATTCAGCTTGTGCTTCTCTATGACCACGAGGCAGCTCACGTAATTCACTTTCTTTGTTGTGAAGAAGGCCATGTGCGTATTCATGAATTAAGACACGAAACTTCTGATCAGCCGTTTGTGAGACGGCCGTATTAATGACAATGTCATTGGTGGCGGCATTGTAATACCCACCGTAACTTTCATTTTCATGAACTTCTTCTTGAATAGTTAAAGGGTTTTTCTCGTCTATATTAATCTGATGAACGAATTTATCATATAAATCTTGCATGGAACCATCTGCTTGGAGTTCTGTTTGAACGAAATCTCGAACACTTGGGATATCACGGCCACTCGTTTGTGAAACATCGAATACTTTGCCATATACATAGCCACTTAGAGTTTCTTTCACTTCCGATTGAACGTCACCATGTTCATCCGTTAAGACGTTACCTGAAGGTTGATTTATTTTCTGTTCTTCAGTTTTTTGGAAAGTCGGAACTAAAATGTCGATGCTGCGTTCTCCTTTGTTCACATGGCGTCCTAGTGATTGCCACTGCTTAAACCCACGAATCATGGTAGCGTCAGGCTTTTGTGAAGCAATGAGAAGTGCATTTTGGAACGAGTACTGATGCCCTGATGCTAATACATGCAGTAAATCTTGGAATCGGTCATTCTTGAATAAATCTTCTAAGTTTGTCTCTAACCGTTTAGAAACCTCAGTTAAGTCTACTTTGTTAGACATATTCAATCACGTCCTTTCGTACATACCAGGCCTCATATAAAGGCTCTATCCTGCCTTCAATGCGAATGGGTGTGTAACAAGTTACCGTGTAATCTCCGATGTTTTCTTCTAAGTCTAGAACACCATCATATGTAAGTGCCTCAAAGGGCACAGGATCATAAAAACTTAATATCCGTTTGTCTGTTGCGAGAATTTCACTAATGGTCAGATACATCCAGATCACTCCTTTAGTTGTTGGTCTGCCCTTATCAAGCATTTATGGAATTAGAAGAAGTTCTGAAGGGTGACTTCTTTTTCTTTCAATCGCTTTTGAATATCATCTTTTTCATGTTCAGGCGCATCTTCTACAAGTGKCTCATTCATCTCAAGTTCAGACTCATCAAAATCTAGGTCTAAGTGTTCCGATTGACTCCATTCTTCTTCCAGTATTCGAGTGGAAGTACCACCACTTAATGAGGGAGGAGATTCAGCTAATAATTCTTCATCTACTGTTGCTGCGATTTGAAAATCTACCATCCTATCAGGAGTCATAGTTTGATGGTGTTCATTGAATTGTTCTACATAATCCCCAAACACTTCAGATTGCCATGCCTTTTCGAGTTTCATCGGGAACATCCCACTCACAAATAAGTAGCTGGTGTCCTTTGAAATATTGGATAAGTCCCCTTCGGGAATCAAGGGTCTTTTCACATACTGTTCAGACTGACTGGAACTGGCACTCGATTTCCCACTCATAAAGCCACCACTTTGACTCGTGGAACCCGTTTGAACCTTTGCTGTCGTTTCGCCAGCGAGTTGAGAGAAATACTTGATGGTTTCCATGTCCTTGCTTCGTAAAAATAAGAGCGTGTCATGGTTTGACAGAATCGATCGAGCCATTTCTTTTCCATACATCGCTTCAATCTGACCGTTATCCTGAACGATTGTGTTCATGGATAACCCTAAACCTCGACAAGTCGCAAGAACACGGCCATATTTCTCGATTTTTCCGATGTTTGCAAATTCATCTAA
The DNA here is from genome assembly GCF_056400705.1 of Paenisporosarcina sp. P5_A11. Lineage (NCBI taxonomy): Bacteria > Bacillati > Bacillota > Bacilli > Caryophanales > Caryophanaceae > Paenisporosarcina > Paenisporosarcina sp. P5_A11. Next base: position 8,487 of record NZ_JBFUKT010000047.1, on the reverse strand, counting down.
CAAGAAAATCGTTGGAATCTTTAGCTTGCCGCGATTTTCATCAGCCATTTTATAGAACTGGGAGATGAGTTGGTCAAAAAAGACAGATGTTAGGGCCATAAATGGATTGTCGTCCATGGGTAACTTCACATATAAAACACTTTTTTGCTCCTGAAAGGATCGGAAGTTAAAGTCACTCGTACTTGTCATCTTGCTAATCTTATTAAGCGTGAAAATGCTTACTTGGGATGCGAATGAAGAGGTAACACTCGCTCTCGTATTTCCACCAAGGGTCGTCAACCCTTTTAATAGTTGATAGGATGGATGATGTTGTCCTAAATCTTCTTCGACCCAATCACGAAATTCATCTTCATCGGGGGCTACTTTATGATTAAAGGTCGCAATCACGTCTTTCATACTGGCGTTCGGTATTTCCGTTTTACAGTAGACAATTAATCCAGCTAACATTTTCTGTGCACGTTCCATAAAGAAGTCTTCTTTTCCATCTTTGGTGGAATTCTTCGCAATAGTTACCGAAACACTTTGGGCATCTTGATCATCGACGACGTAATCAAGTAAATTGTATCGATCTTGGTTAAAGTTGATAAAATCAACTTGGTATACCTGATACCCTTGTTCACGCTTGATTTGTGCAGTTTCATGATACAGTTCACCTTTGGGATCGGTCACCACAATCGTTTCTTCTCGATTATTTAACAAGTTTGGAATTACATACGATTGTCCTTTCCCACTCCCACWGGAACCAACCACATAGACGTTTCGGTTATCAATCTCCGTTTCTCGAGGAATAATGAGCACTTGCTTTTTATCAGGGACTTTCCCCACAATCAAGCCGTTTTCAAGAGACTCAAACGTTTTACTCGGATCCGTTTTATGGTATTTGTTGCGTTTGGATAACTGTTTGTCGTTCATGACTTCGTGTGGCAGGGTAAAACGTGCAGAACCATGGACGCCATAATCATGTGCATCTTCATAGGTTTTTTCCAGGAGGTTCATTTTAGAAAGGAACCAAAAGAAGAAGACGCCCATTAATAGCACAATTAATAGTTTGGTTTGATTGTCTGCGTCATTCATGACGTAATCGACGGTTCCTGATATATCCAGTAATCGGTTTTTTAGCTCACCATTTAACTTTAATAACGTAAACAGTCCAGATAAAACATACCCAATAAGAAGAGTTAATAGGAACGTTATCGCTATTCGTACCCCGGCACCTTTTCGGAATTTTCGTTTCGCCATTCTTCCTCCACCCTTCTATAAGTCGACTTCTAAATCTAATTGCTGACGGATACGTTGGTTCTTCGTTTTTCTTTTTAGTTTTGATGAAAGTTGTGTACTTTGTTTTGAAGCATGAGTAGAACTGGACTGATGAATTAATTGCTCAAGCAATTCGCTTGATGCTCGCCCACCGACAAAGTGTGAGATTTCCTTCTGTGCGGTTGATAATCGATTGAAAAATGAATTGGGTTGAGCTTTCTCATATGCTTGCTGCTTGGTTGCTCTTTCGGTTTCACGTGCTGTAGCGAACTGTACACAGGCCCGTAAAGAGGGAGTGAACCCTTGCTTTAATTCATCTTTGTAGGCGCGCAAAATGTCAGCTTTTACTTGGAGTGGCAACTCATCTACCTGTCTAAGTATGCTTTCTTTTTCATCTGCAAATGTGGTGCGAAGGAGCACTCCTAATTGTTCGTTTACCAATTCAGCTTTACGACTGCTTTGGGTTAAAAGTTGCTGCATCGTATTTACTTTAATAGAGAGCTGATACACTTGCTCAGGTTCTCCCCGCATTTTAATAAGCGCATCTTTCTCTTTACCCAACTTATTGCGAGTTAGCGATTGAATGCGGATTGTATTACTTAACGTATCGCTCTTTTCGATAACTTGATAGATTTCCGCGATGGATAATACCTCGGTTATTTCTTCTGGATATATGATTTGCTCATTCTTATTCTCTTTTAGTGTTTCAAGTATTTCATTTTTAATGAAAAGAACTCGATCGTTCCATTTGAATTCTTCTGGGACATCCGGGTAAACCTGATTGAATGTACGATGTGTAATGAGTGAACATACATTGTAAACTCGTTCCGTATGTTCAAGTAACATGTCTTGCGTTTTAGCATCTTTTTTCTGGTCTACATCCTTACTCTCATATGCTTCAAGTCGAGGAACAAATTGCTCATAGAATCGATTCATTGAGAAGCCTTGTGACTGAAGAAATTCTTTGTTTTGTGCATGATACGATTTGTTCACTACGTCCAGTAATGCATGTGTTACGGTCATTTCTGTTTCTTTAGGTTCGAGTGTACGCTCTATCCATCGATACAGTCCGTCTAAGTGTTGACGGACATTTGTAAAGTTCACTTCTTTTTTCAAACGTCCTTGCAAGAAATGAATACTCTTTATGTACTCGGGTTCAAGTTGACTCATTACGAGACTTGTTTCCTGGTGAAGAAGTTTCTCTACCGATGGTGCCGTTTGATGTGCAGCGAGAGACACAATTTTAGATTCCAGTCGTTCAATCTCTTGATTGGTTTTTCGGATTTCTTGATTTAGTTGATGATAAAAAGTGGTAGCTTCTTTCCCCTGTGCTGCTAATCGTTTAACAAATTGATATTCATTTCGTTCCAAACGAACTTCAGCGATTTTCTCCAAGCCTTGTTCTTCAAAAGAAAGCGCAGATACTTTTTGGTTGATGCCGTTTTCTAGAAATGAATCATTAATGGTTTCAGCATAAGCAAGTCTCCACTTTACCAACGTTTCTCGATGATTCCACTCCGTCGAAGAGACGGTCTGGAAAATCTTTTTTCCATCGTCTGTTCGTTTTATTTCTCCATGCTCATCTCGTTCATACTCTCTTCTTTTTTTCTCTCCCCACGTGCCATCTTCCTTAAATGGACGTACCGTTAATAAAATATGTGCGTGTGGGTTGTGTTCTTTATCTCGATGAATGGCAACGTCCGCCACCATGCCTTCATTCACAAAATGAGTTTGAACAAATGTTTTGACAAGACGTTTTTGTTGATCATGGTTGAGTTCGAGTGGCAAAGCAATGAGAATTTCACGAGCTAATTGAGCGTTCCATGCTTTTTCTTTTGTCTCGACTTCATTCCATAATCTTTCACGATCTAGTGTCCATTCAGGGGCATGATGAGGTTTTAAGATGAATGCTTCAGGTGTTATGCCACGAGTACGAAAGTTTTTGATTTCTTCATCCCGTTCTGAATACAAAGGCATTCCACTACGGTAGCTGGCACTTGCTACTACGGATTGTGTTTTTTTACTAATCACGTTCGCTCGTAGMATGTAGTAACTCATCTTAAATCCCTCCCCTCTTTTTATTTCATCTTTTATATATCCGAAGGCGACAAACTTTTCGACCGAAGGCAAAACCCAGGGCACCACTTTAGTGGTGTATAAATGGGCACTCGTCTTTCAGTTCTCGGATATATTGTACCATAATTTCTCGTTTACTATAGATTAATTTTATGTATATGTTAATATTTTTATATATAAAACAAAAAGGAGTGAAGGGGAAATGGCGAATAACTTTGAAAAGATTTTAACGATTGAACAACAAATTGAGAAATTGAAGGAAAAACAAAAACGATTAGAAGAACAAATGCAGCTAAATATTGGGCGTGAATTGTTAAAGGTGTGGCACGTGGATTCAGAGGAAGATGCCTTGAAGTGGGTTCAAAAGTTTGCTACTCAGGTGAATGGGGAAAATAAAGCACTTCAAAATGAAGTGATGACCAATGAAGGATAATCGACTCCAACAAGCGAAAGAGTTACAAGAAAAAGTTATGGCCTTGCAGCAAAAGAAGAAACGATTAGAAAATGAAGTAATGCGTAAGGTGAGTTGGGAAAATAGAAAAGCGCGAACCAAACGCTTAATTGAAACTGGTGCATTGGCAGAGAAATATTTTGGATTAGAAGAATTGTCGGTGGAAGATCGTGAAAAAGTGTTTCAGACTTTTTCTTCATTTGTCAAAAGCAAAGTATTAGAAAAAAACTAAACAACCTGCCTATATTAAACCAAGTGGAAATATCTACTTATGTTAGGAATGTCACTTATGGAGCTCCCTATTCGGGTGAACTGAGATAACGTTACCCTAACTAAATCGAGTCTCTCTTTGCTGTAAATGGTAGAATAAGAATATATAAATACGATAGCTGTTGTGATTGACTAGAGAGGTGAATAATTGTGAGTTTTCAAGAAATTGACTTAAAGAAAAAAAAATTAGATCAAGCTCGTCCTTTACCGATTCATTCCGTGAAGTCACTGCTAAATCATGTATTAATCGACTGGACCTATAATTCAAACGCCATTGAAGGAAATACCTTAACGATTTCCGAAACGAAAGTGGTTTTAGAAGGAATGACAATAGGCGGGAAGACGATGCGAGAGCATCTCGAAGTCATTAATCATCGAGACGCAATTGATTACTTAGAAGACATTATTCAAAAACATGAACTATTGACGGAATGGACAATAAAATCGATTCACCGACTCGTGTTAAAAGGAATTCAAGATGACAATGCAGGAGTCTATCGAAAAGAAAACGTCTTAATTGGTGGTGCGTCTCACCGTCCGCCAGACCATGTAATCGTTCAAGAGTTAATGGAACAATTTGTTTCCAAAGTTGAAAACGAATGGTCAACCTGTCATCCTGTCGAACGTGCAGCAAAAGTGCATGCAGAGTTTGTGAAAATCCATCCATTTATCGATGGAAACGGACGCACTTCTCGTTTGTTAATGAACTACGAACTAATGAAAGTTGGCTTCCCCCCTGCCGTCATTAAAGCAACTGATCGTGCACGATACTACGATGCTTTGGATCATGCACATACAACTGGGGACGATGAATCATTTATTCAACTAGTTTGCGAATCTGTAAATGAAAGTTTAGACCTCTGGCTAAGTGTTATTTGAGTTTATCTAAAGTGAAAAGCGATGTAAAAAGCGTATGTCCGGAGAAATATCGGAACATACGCTTTTTTTCTGGTTGTTTAACTCTTAGTTATGCAACCACGTTAATTTATTGTATGTTATTTAGAAAAAGTGGTCTACAAGTGTTGTGTGGACCACTAGTGGTGTGTTGTCTAAAAGTGATTAATAATGAAATTAGTGTCCACGAGTAGTTAGTGGTGGCTTATTTGTGGAACACGAGTAATTATACATTAGTAGTTAAGTAATTCATGTGGTGTCATGGTCACTCGTGGACGATTTTAATGAACAGTAGGAGATCGTCATAGATTAATGGGTTCCGTTTTGAAGTATAAAATCGCAAATAGCAAGTGTAATCGCAGCACCAAATTAACAAGCAATTAACTCAAGAATAGGTTAAAAAACTCAAAGCTACACCGAACTGAATTCTGTGAACACAAACAGTTCAAATACCATAAAATATATAGTCAGATGACTATTTCAACATATTGTGGGGGTGAAAATAAAATGGTTACTAATCAGAACGACGGCCAGATGATAACTCATCCCATACTTCTGGAAGCTAGACAAATTGCTCCAAATCAAATTTTAATTAATTATGATCAGCGGACTGATTTAGCATCAGCAATGAATGTTTCTAATTATTGGATTAGAAGTAATATGGAGCGTCCCACTGGTATTGCCACCGTGGGAATGAGCGCTCCCCTTACTGCATCAAACGCAATACGTCCTGATGTTGGAATGATTACACCTACCGATAATTCGAATATGAGATTTGTAATGACGTTTATGGTTAATGCTGTGTCGGGTGTTATGTATACAGTACTTCCTTGTTTTGTTAATTTAGAGGGAATGTCAGGTTATATGGGGGAGAACTGGGGTCCTTTCAGCAGAAATATGTTTATCGGCATGTAAACAATATTCTAAATTCGCTGATGCAATAGTTTGTTGCACTAACGGGACACATTAGTAGAATGAGGATTCCAGAAACAGTCAACATATTAATTGTTGGCTTTTTTCTGTCGCACCTGGACCAAAATGTGTCGCACAGTTCAACCATACTACGCTATTGAACTAACCTGCCCCGTTAGTTGAATAAGAAATAAAAAATTTTAACAAAAAGAACCAGAAATTATTTTATGGTTTATATATTTCGTAGTAAAATTAGGGTCAAAAAAACACCCTCTTATCTTGAACTGAACCCTTGTTAACGGACAGTTTAATAAAAAGGTACCTTAAAATTCATGTTACGATTAGATGACTTCGGTATTGTTCCGGAGTCATCTTTTTTAAGTTCCATTGTTTACGCGTTGTATTGTAATGTTCCATTGTAGTTAAGTAATTCATGTGGTGTCTTGGTCACTCGTGAACCATTTTTTTAGGAGGTTTATTACCTGCTAATTTTGACACTACCAAAGAAAGAAAATTATCACATAACGGTAAGAAAAAATCTAAAAACGAATCATCATGTTACTAGATTATAAATATCTATTCAATTTATATGTAAAAACTGAAGGGATGGAATTCCGCCTTGTGAATGCCGAGATCTAATTCATAAGGTAATTTTTCTTTTACCTATAAGTTTGTCCAGTCAAGGATTTGATTTTTTCATATGATAAAGAGTTACGTACACATTGAAGCAGGGTTTTCTTTTCAATAATTGCTTTTGTATCATTTTCATCATAATGAATGCAGTTCACGGTTATTCATGGCATTTTCTAACAACTCATTTTTAGTAGACTTGTGAGCAATAAAAGAATGGAGGTGAAGAATATGTTTTATCCTCAAAATCCGAATTCAAGGTCATACCAATCATCCCCTAGACCAATTTATCGGGAACGAAGACCGTACCCTAGGCCAACTTATCAGGGACCTCGACGTGGTACACCAGATCGGAATTTTAGACCATCTCAAGAAGAGTCACAGAGACCTAGAATGTGGAATCTAGATCAAATGATGACTACCGTTGAGAGAATATCAAATGGAGTCAATATAGATCAAATGAAGACAAACGTAGGGAAAATATCAAATGGAATCAATACCTTAAAGCAGTTGGGGTCTGCTTTTTCATCGTGGAGAAAGCCATAAGGTTTAATTTTGAAAAGCAAAAAGAACATTGTTAATTTATTGTGATTTTGTTTAGAAAAAGTGGTCTACAAGTGTTGTGTGGTCCACGAGTGATGAAAAAGCATATAAATTCATAGTCTACTCTTATTTAGTGCGCTGAAAGAAAAAAGGTTATTTATAGTAATCTACTAGTGGTGTGTTGTCTACAAGTGTTTGTTTATTTGTGGAACACGAGAATTCATTTGTAGGTTGTTTTTTAGGTATAAAATATKGGAACGTCCGATTTGGACGTTCCCGTTCTTATTCCATTAAAGCCCCCTATAATGGAATAACTGTAAAGCTAATGAAGCTTTTTTAAAAGCTGCGTTTCCCTGGCCAAGCCCCTTGCATTTTACTTAGGAATACAATTTGCCCAATATGATATGCGTCGTGCAATGCTAAACTCTTCAGTTCAAGCACTAATGAATTATCTTCTCCTGGGATCTGTCTATACAAATCTTCATGTTCTGATTTTGCTAGTATTTTTCCAAGTTCACGATGAACATAAAAGTATTCTTGTTTTGTTTCCTTCCAATTTTCTAACGTCTCAGTTGGTAATCGAAATGTAGATTCATTATTTTCTGCCTGTGGTTCATTCGCTGTTTCACCAAGAAATCGCATCAGAAATCTCTTTTTATAGAAAAGTAAATGACAAACTAATTCCCAAATGGAATTCATTGCCCCATCAGCTGGTTTCCAAATTGCCTGTTCAAAAGTAATATCCTCTAGCACTTTTTCAAGTGGTGGAAACCAGTCTTCTTCATCTAAGCAGCTTGCCCATTGTTGTAACAAAAGTGTCTTTACATCCATTTTCTATTCCCTCCAATTTAATCCCTTTAATAGATAATCCCTTTGGTCAAAATTCATTTGCGGCGTGTTGACACTTTGAATTAACCTGCCCCATTAGTTCAATAAGTTCAACAAAAAAAGCGTTAATCCTTCTTTCCATAACTTTAACACCTAATCAAAAAACGCCCAAAACCTTTATACATCAAGGGTTTTGGGCGTTTCAAGTATGGTGGGTTATTTGCGAAGTGTTCCACTACAAGAAAAAGAACCGGTCATATAAAAATAGTAATCTGTTCAGGTATCTAGTACAATATTAAAATTAAACATACAAGCTGAGCCCAAATTCGCATTTGAATTGGGCTCAGCTTGTTTTTGTTAGGGAGAAAGTTTAATCAATCGATAGGTCAGAGTAATTAATGTCTTCTTCAACTAAAGCACCCGTTAGTTTAATAAGGTTTCAACGGTATTAATCTTCAAGTAAATCTTTTTCTCTTCTTTTGTTACGTATTCACAAAAAATTCATTGCAAGCATTATATACGTAGGTCAAGAAGTCTGTTCATTTCAATTTTTTTTAGGAGGAAAAGAATTGAATCGTAATGTGAATGGGAAAATGATTCAAGATCCCTTTTCTATTGAAAATTCC
>NZ_JBFUKT010000046.1:0-21740 GCF_056400705.1 Paenisporosarcina sp. P5_A11 | reverse complement strand
AATTCGAACGACTCTTTTTTTGTTCAGAAGGTAAGCTTGTCTCTCTTTCCCCTGCTCTTGTTTGTAATTTTATTAGTGAACTTTATCATGTCCTGTGAAAGTCATATGGCCGTATGTCTTAAAGATCCTTGAGCTTCATGGTATTGATTAAGTAATATATCAAGTTCTTGACTGCATGATATAACACTAGAATGCGTATAACCAAAATGTTTTGCTCTATGGTACATAACTTTCTTTTTTAATATAATTTGCCCTAATAAGAACTTGCTTTTCATTTTTAATCATTCCTCTTTTTCAGTTAATAGTATTGCACAAAGCTCATCTTATACCATGGGTCTTGTAAAAAGATGTCGCATTTTGTAAAAATTAATAATGTTATCAAATTGATGTCCTGCATTAATCTTTTTGTAAAGCTTGTAATATTTCAATAATTCTAATAATTAAATCCTTCATGAAGTAATAGCTTACACTTTTCTTTTAGTAGATTAACTGGATATAGGGGATTCTTGAATAATAAATATTTTGATTTACAACTTTTAATGACAAGCGAATGGTCAAATTAATAGAAGCAAAACCGGCCACTTTTATATGCCCGTTTTGCCTCTATTTTTAATATTGATTAATACTATTTATGTCGCATCATGTTTCAGATCATTATCTATTATTGTTTATATATTTCATTTTCTAAAATAATCACTGTTTCCTCATTTGAGGAATTTCCTATTTGTTTCGTATTTTCAACCAACCGAAAAATATTATCACAGCATTGTTTAGCACCTAAAACTAATAAGGGTACACCTATAAAATCAATTTTTAATCCTCTTGAGAAAAAACCGCCCATCGACATAACGATCGGTACCGTTGGTGAAGTATTTGAGAATATGATTTTATCTTGAAACTGATGTTTGCTTTGGAGTAATAAAGTTAAGTTTGATAATGCTGGAACGACGAGTTTGTTGGATTTCCGTCCTATTGTATATACAGAATCCCCATTTTCATCTACCCCGTGAAAAATGAGTTTCCCAAAATCTTCTTTAGATAATTTATTGAAATAGTTTACATTTAATATTTCTTCAGTAGTTAGTTTTCGTTCTGATTGGGTAATTTCTTTTAAATGATAGGCGGCAGCCAGAGCGGTGGTATGTGTTCCACCATAGTCATTATAAATATAAATCATGATATCATCCTTTACATTCTTATATAGAGCTATTATGGTCATCTATTCTAGTTCTAATTCAGTTGATTATCTTTTAGCTTTATTTGTTTGGTAAATGATTTAAAGATGTTGAGAGAGCTATAAGAACAGCTAATAACAAACATAATAATCCCCCAGCAAATATTGAGTTTGTTGGGGGATTTGTTATATCTTGATGGCATTCTCTGTAGTGACACCCTGTGTTAAGATGTCTTTGTTATTTTCCAAATAACGCCTGTTCCAGGAACTGCTGACTCTTCCGTAAATAAGCCAAAGTCAGAGACATACAGTGCGCCATCAGGACCGAAAACGGCATCAATGGGCCGTTCTAATCCGCCTCCATTTGTATCGGATGCAGCCAGACCTGTTCGATTTATTGCAAATATATGAATCTGCCCTGTTTGCATGTCGATACGGGAAACGCGATGGCCCACATAGGGAAGTGGTATCCCTCCTGTTGTTTCAGGATCTTCGGCTCCAAACTCCGCGATAAAAACATCCCCTACTGGACCAAATTCAGGATTCTCATTAAAACTGAACCCCATTGTTGCGGAGTGAGAAGGGAATGAAGCCACAGGCATTGGTGGTTGCATAGGATGTTCTGCTAATAAGAAAGCAGGTTGAGGTTTTCCTTCCGGTCTAAATTGTGGCATTGTGACCGGCAACCCTCCGGTAAAATCCGGAAATCCATACCAGAATCCAGGACGAATCCACTGAAATTCATCCGGGGAGTTGGCCACTGGACGACTTCCGCGAACATCCATCCCATGATTGGACGCAAACAATCGGTTGAATCGATCGAACCGCAATCTGAAAGGATTTCTTAGACCCCATGCCACCAACTCAAGCTCAGAGCCATCTGGATTGGCACGTAATATACTTCCGCTAGCACGAATGATTCCATCCACTGTTTCCCTGGGATAGGTTTCAACCCCAAAAGGAACAAAAGCGCCAGTTGTTACAACACGGTCTGGAAAGGCCTTTAAAAATCCTGAAGTTTGAAAGTTCGAGCCATTTAAAGTCACCCTTGAACCGGGGTAATCATGAAAAAATGGATGTTCTTTTACCCAGCCGTTGTCCTTTCCTACAACCCCACTATTGGTTGCAGTCCCTTGCCCAAAATACATTTTTCCGTCGGGACCAAATACCACTCGATTGTTATGATGATCACCGATACTTGGGAGCCCATCTATAATATCCATCTTTGTGCCGTCAGGTTGAATAATCGTGACGTACCCTCGATGCGCAACATAAATGTTGCCTTGATATTCAGTAATCCCGGTTAGAGGAGGATTGAACCCATCACCTATTACGATAAAACCTTGTTCTGTAAGTTTTAACACTTTTCCGTTCCCATCTGTGATACCGGAATCGGCAACAAGCATTTCGCCTTTGCTTGTAAAGGTTATGTTTATGGGTGTGGTTAAACCATCCGCAAACACTTCAATGTCATAACCAGGTGGCAACAGGATGTCACTCGGATCTAGTTTCCGTTCAGGCATTGACAACTTTCCCCTCTCTTCATTTTCTCTATCAATTTATTCAACCATTGGGTATTCCGGCACTCATTTCATTCTTTTCTATAGTATATAAAAAGACTTTATGCAATCTGGAACTAAACAGAGTGATGAAATTCGGTGAAATTTTAATCTATAAGGAGAGAGAATGTGTACTTTAATAAATCTATCCCGTCACATCCAAAGGACATTCACCAGATTTTCAAGAGTTGGTCACTTACAAAAAAATTAATGTTTACAGCATTGATGGCTGCACTTGCAGCCATCTTGCAATCTGCAGGGGGGCTGTTGCCGGGAATTGGCTATGCCTTCAGCCCACTTGCTACCGTACCGATTATGTTAGGTGCACTGATCTCATTCCGTTCGAGCATGTTGATTTACTTTTTAACAATTTGTTTATTATTGATAATTCAACCAAGCGAGTTAGTGATTTTCCCCTTTACCACGGGGTTACTCGGAATAAGCCTCGGATGGACATTCCTCGCATTAAATCGACTTCTAGGAATACTATTCGTGAATGGTTTACTGTTGTTTATTGGCATTTGCATTCCATTGTATGGTTTCGGCTTCCCTGTTTTTGGCCCCGCTGTCTCTTCTTCATTTAACTTAACGACTTTACTGATTATTTTTGGATTTTCACTTTTCTATAGCTGGTTATGGATAGGCTTTGGATTATTTTTGCTTCGGAAAATCAGGAGAATCCTAGCTTTGGAATAAATGTGAGAAAGGCCGATCGTAAGTTCAATGAACTCACGGTCGGCCTTTTCTATTCAATTAGGTTATTTAAATAAGAAAATTGTATAATTAAAGATGAAGCAAGGAAAATAATGTTATTTCATACTGCTAGGGAGTTCATAATGCCAACACTGACTATTACTCAAAGAAAATGGTTATTAATTTTGCACTTGATATTTATAGCTATCTGGTTTGGAAACACTGTCATCTTCTTAATTTTAAGTATTGCTGCATCCCTTACAACGGATGAAAATGTAGTTTTGTCCTCTTACACAATCATGCATTTATTAGCCCAAACATCTGGTAGAGCTTCAATTATAGGATCTGTGGTGACTGGAGTTTTATTATCACTTTTTACAAAATGGGGATTATTCAAGTTCAAATGGATTATTGCTAAAGAAATCCTAACACTTTTATCGGTAGGTATTGGTATCGTTGGGATTTATTATTGGACATTGCATGCATTTACAATGGTTTCTTTAGAAGGAATTGAGGCCTTTCAAAACCAATCATTTATCATCAATAACTACCAATTGTTCGGTGGGGTTATTCTCCAAATCTTATCTTTAGCAGCAATGATCGTTATTTCTGTTTTTAAACCTTGGGGAAAACGGAAGAATAGCCAATTGACTAGAGCTTAGCAATATTGATTTTATAATCACTCAAAGCGTTTTTTACACAAAAAAGGCTGAACCGAAATTCGGTCCAGCCTTTTCATATTATTATTCACTGACGGGTTCTTGTTCAAAGACCCGGTTTTTCTCTTCTTCAGTTACAGGTATTTGCGGCTTTTTAATGAAGAGTGTTAGTAATAATGCCACAGCTGCAATAAATGTGGAAATGAAGAACGTGTAATTGATTCCTTCCATCAATGAACTTTTCATGATACTGGCTGGGTCAGCTCCGCTTAACGCCAAGTCTTTTCCTGCCGAGGTAGCTCGTGTGTTCATGACTGTGATTAGTAGCGCAGATCCGATGGCACCTGATACTTGCTGAAGCGTGTTGTTCATCGCTGTACCATGCGGATAGACTTTCTTTGGCAAGCTATTTAAGCCGTTTGTCATGATTGGCATCATTACCATTGAAATACCTAACATCCGTATTGTATAGAGGAACATGATATGAAGATAGCTGGTATCCAAACTCAAATCACTGAAGAAATAAGTGGAGATAACCACAATTGACATCCCAATAATCGCAAGAATTTTGGCACCATACTTATCGAACAATTTACCAGTTACCGGTGACATGAAGCCCATTACTAAAGCTCCTGGAAGCATTATCAAACCTGAATTCATCGGTGATATCCCTTTAATCGTTTGAACATAGATTGGCATAAGAATCATCGCAGAAAACATGGATATTGACACGACGATAGAAATCGCAGATGACAAAGCGAACATCGGATATTTGTAAATTCTAAATTCGAGTAATGGATCTTTTAATTTAAATTGACGGAAAATAAATGTTACCAGAGATACAACACCAATGGTGATTGTCCCCAACACATATGGGTCACTCCATCCATTTTGTCCAGCCGCACTAAATCCGTACAGAATCCCTCCAAAACCAAGACTTGAAAAGACCAAAGAAGTTTTATCCAATGTCAATTCTTTGTTTTGGGATGTTAAATTCTTTAATTTAAAAATCCCTAATGCTAGAGGAATCAAAGCAAGTGGCAAGACGATGAAAAACAATACTCTCCATGAATAATGTTCAACAACAAAGCCAGAAAGTGTTGGACCAATTGCTGGCGCCACGATCATCACAAGACCGAATATTCCCATGGCTGACCCTCGACGTTCCACAGGGAATGCTACAAGGATAACGTTCATCAAAAGTGGCATCATAAGGGCGGCACCAGATGCTTGAACCATTCTTGCTGCAAGCAGTACACTGAAAGTCGGAGCTAATCCTGCTAACAAAGTACCCAGTGCAAATAATGACATTGCTAAGATGAAAATCGATCGGTTCGAATAACGTTGGATAAAATAGGCGCTCGCTGGAATCAATATTCCGTTCACGAGCATATATCCTGTAATCAGCCATTGTGCAGTCGAGGCCTCAATTTTTAAATCTGTCATAATGGCAGGCAATGCGATGTTCAATAAAGTCTGGGTAAATATCGCCACAAACGCCCCTGTAAATAAAATGGCGATAATGCCATAAGGTGGTTTCTTCTGTTCTGTCATTCGTGTATTCCTCCATATATCTTAATTATTTCTCTAGTTTTTCTATAACTCATCTTTACTAAGCCCTTTTTTAAGCAAATTGACTTCGAGTATATAATTTTGTAATGATTCATCGTTGGACAAGTCTTTTGCGAATACTTGAATCAGATTTTGGAATGTCACGGCTTTCATGATTTTGAGGATATGAACCAGTTCGATTTCATCCGTGATATTCAATTTATTATGATCAACTAAACCAACAACCTCTGCCAATCGAGTTTTCAATTGCTCATCATTTACATCAGGAGTCAATGTGTTTTCCGCTTTGTAATTCATATTCAAAAAGGCATTCCTGAAAAATTGGCGAGATTCTATGCTTTGCAAGTTGATCAGCATTATCCCAAAGGCCTCAATAAATGTTTCCATTAAATCGCCATTTTGTTTTTTTAATATCGAAATGAATCTTCTTCTAAGCCGCTGTGAATATTCATCAAGCAAGAAATAATAAAGGTCCTCTTTATCTTCAAAATATTGATAAAAGCTTCCTCTCGGGATTCCAGMCTCTTTAACAATATTAGAAATGGAAGCTTCAAATAATGGTGCCCTTGAAAACTCTTTAATAGCCGCACGTATTAATGTTTCCCTTTTATCTATGGGTAATTTAATGAAGGTTTGTTTTGGCATCCTTATACACTCCTATCTATCTTACAAATGACATCGTGTCATGTTCGCACAAGAATTTATTATATATGACACAGTGTCATAATGCAATAAAAATATGACACTGTGTCATATATAGTTTTATTCCATAGAAAAAAGAGAAAAGTCATATGACTTCTCTCTTTCTATAAATAATTTTTTACAAGTTATTAAAGAACACTCTAATTACATCGGCTCCGCCTATAAATGTTCCTATTGAACCTCCTAAGTTCGTCAAAAGAACAACTAGCAGAACGCGCGTGACTTTATTATGCCAAAATCCTTTAATCGAAAACACATCTTCTGACAGTGTTTCGAAGTCACCTATATTCGGTCTGCGTACATATGCTTGTACAATTCCAGATACCCAACCCGCTGCAATCAACGGATGTAAAGCGGTGAAAGGTGCGGCAACAAAGGCAGACAAAATGGCAAGAGGATGCCCAAAAGCAACAGCCGCGCCAATAGCAGCCAAGGTTCCCGTCCATAGAATCCAACTTATTGCTTGGTCAAAACCGGCAGATGGATTGGCAATAAAAGTAAAGACGATAAGCGCAACAATAAGCAGTGGTATTGCCCAGCCAAGAATTTTGGGTACGATTGATTTAGGTGGTGTTAGTGATAAAGCCTCTAAATCATGTTCTTTATGAATTTCTTTCGTAATCCCTTGTACATGTGCCGCACCAAGTACCGCAACAATTTTATTTCCAGGAGCATCTTTTATCTTTTGGGCTAAATATTGATCTCGTTCATCAATTAACGGCTTCTTTAACCTTGGGAAGGCTTCCGTAAACTCAGCAAGAACCGCGTTTAGTGTATCTTGTGATTTCATTTTTTCTAGTTCGTCTTCTGAGATTGTATCTTTACTGAAAATACTATAGAAAATGGCGCTGAGTAGTTGTGCTTTTCCTGTCAGACCAAGGTTATGCCAAATTCTTGAAAAGGTAATTTGGATATTGCGATCTGCCAGTACTAGCTCAGCACCCGTTTCTTTAGCCGATTCAATCCCCTGAATCATTTCTTGTCCAGGTTTAATATCAAATTGCTTGGCTAATCTATTTTGAAATGAAGATATAGCCAAATTCATCAATAGCAATGTTGATTTCTTCTCTTTTATGACTTTGAAAATATCAATTTTTTTCCACTTGTCGCTCTCCATAACGGACTGGTATCTTTGGGCGTCCAACTCGATACAAACTGAATCAGGTCTCTCTCTTTCAATAACCTCTTTTACTTGTTCCGCACTTTGTCGCGATACGTGCGCCGTGCCGATTAATATTAGTTCTTTTCCATCTAAGTTTATCCGCGTAATGTTTTCTTCAGGCATAAGTTACTTCCTTCATAGAATGTATTTCTCTTACGCAATCTTGTATCTGTCGATTACTAAAAGACTGTCTACTGTTAATAATGAATTATATTATGAGAAATTTCAAATTTGTTTTCTATATAACTAGTAGAAATTGGTCAGTACTATAAATTTTTGTTTTAATTTACATTCAAAATACGAACAAGCTGTTGATTTAAATAATTTGCGCTGTGTTGGAAATCTTGTTTGGACCATTCAATCACCATTCCTACAATGGCATTCGCTTGATACGCACTAATCATAGCAATATCGATTTCCTTTTCACCATTGAGAGCCAAATCGTTTTTTAACAATTCCTTTATTTGATCGAATAACAAGTAGTAATAGGACAATGGTGCATTTTTCGAGAAAACAATCCGATAAAATTTCTTGTACTTTTCAATATGATGAAAAATTCGAATGGTGGAAGGATTTAACTCACTTGTAATTAAGATTCGCACATGTTTATAAGGTTCTTGGTAGGAAGTTATTAAATCTTTCATAATTTCCTTAAAGTATTCTTCAAACAGATTCTCTATTTGTCCATAATGTGAATAGAACGTTCCGCGATTCACTTTTGCCATTAGACAGATTTCAGTCACAGAAATCGAATTTAAGGTCTTTTCTTTTAATAAAATCAGCAATGCTTCTTGCAATGCCTCCTTTGTTTTGACCACTCTCAAATCCGTTTTCATCAATTTTCACCTCTTATCCAACAGATTTTAGAAAACTGTACTTTAATGAACAATTTTCATTTTTTTGCTCATGGTAAACGCCTACTGATGTGTATTATACTTTTTATTAAACAACTGTTCAATAAAACCTAGGAGGTCGTAATCGATGAGATTAGAAGGAAAAGTCGCCATTGTTACAGGAGCAGCATCAGGAATGGGAAAAGCTATTGCAGAAGCATATGTTAGAGAAGGTGCAAAAGTAGTAGTCTCAGATTTAAATTTAGAAGGAGCTAATGTCGTAGCTGAAGCAATTAAAGCTACGGGTGGCGAGGCTTTCGCTATTCAAACAAATGTCGCTTCTTCAGAGGATCTACAACGTCTATTTGAGGAAACCAAGCAAGCTTTTGGCAAACTCGATATTCTTGTAAATAATGCAGGAATTATGGATGGAATGGAGCCAGTTGGGGACATTTCAGATGAGCGTTGGGATCATGTATTTGCAGTTAATACTACTGCTGTTATGCGTTTGATGCGTTTAGCAATTCCTATTTTCATTGAACAAGGACAAGGTGTAATTGTTAATAACATTTCTGCTGGTGGTTTATATGGGGCTCGCGCAGGGGCTGCCTACACCGCTTCTAAACATGCGGTAGTTGGTTTGACAAAAAACACTGCATTTATGTATGCAGATAAAAATATTCGTTGCAACGGCATTGCACCCGGTGCAGTTATCACAAACATCGCCAGCTCGATGACTAACATAAATCAGCTAGGCGCTACGAGACAGTCATTGGGAATGGCAATAAATCCTCGTGCCGGACATCCTGAAGAAATTGCGAATTTAGCCATCTTCTTAGGCTCGGACGAAGCAAGCTTTGTGAATGGTCAAGTAGTCGGCGTTGATGGTGGTTGGACAGCTTATTAAGTCTTTTCAATGTAAGGTAACAAAAAACCTCCGGAATGAGAGAACTGCCTCATTCTTGGAGGTTTTTCGTTTCTGACAAATGCTCAATGCTCAAAAACCTCTAACTGAAAACAGGACTTGTTAAATAAATACTTAGTGCTTGTTGTAACGTTCCAAATGTTTTCGTGTCTTTATCAAATGTGATGCCTAAACTTATCATTTTTCTTACAACATCTGCTCGTAACCCTGTAATTACTGTGCGACATCCCATCATAGAAGCTCCATTAATGGTCTTCATTAAATGGTCAATCACTCCAGGCTCCATTTCCGCAAAGTATTCGACTTTATTGCTTAACAAGAATCAGCTGCCCTAAAAGGCAGCTGATTCTTTTTTCGTGACATGTGAACCGGGTTGACATAATCCACGGATGAGGAAGTAGTTAACTTCATTACCCAAAAAGAAAAGCTGCCATGAAAGGCAGCCGATGGCAGGTCAATCGTTTTTTATTCTCTACTAATTAAATTTAACTCTTTGAAATGGGTTATCAGTTTTGATAGAGTCAATTTCTGTTTGTTTCTCAGCAGGTTCTCTAATACTGTCTATAGATGTTAATACATTAGTGAGACCTTCCATCATCCCTTTAAAGGATAATATTAAAATTGATAAGAAAAGTATCGGGATGAAGGATATCCAAGGATAAGATGTCCATAGAAAATCCCACCACATTCCAAGCAATCCAGCCCATTCGTTTGAAGTAGAAATTGCTTTAGTTTGTCCGAACAAATCTTCTCTCCTGACATATCCACCTACGAACAATCCTAATACAGCTAAATGTGACATAAGAATTAGCGTCTGAATAAAATCTCTCAGAAAAATGATTGCCAATTGAGGAACTAAAAAGGGTTTAATGTGTTTTGTAACAATCCTCCAATTACTTGCACCAAGCGTCCTTGAACTTTCAATAAACTCCTTGTTATAAATGGTTTTTACTTCATTCGCTATTAATATCGAATTTGTTGGAATGTAAAGAAATGCCAACACGACGAAGTATAATATAACCCTTTCCCCATAAGGAAGAGGCTCAGGTCCTTCGACCAGGACTCCATCAACTACAAACATACTCGTATCTTGAGTGAGAATAACATTCAGAAGGAGAAATGCAAACAACGTCATTGGGAAATAATTGAAAGCGTCTACCATTGATTTTATGGGTCTCTCTAGTTTCTTTAGAAAAAAATGAATAAATAATCCAATCCATATCGAAGGGAAAACTCGTAGGAACGTAATGATTAAAGCTACTATAATCGTATATTTCACACCTACTACCATCACAATAAATAAGTCTCTTCCAAAGCTATCTGTTCCGAAAGGAGGAAAGTTCTTGAAATTATAAGGTGCCGGTAAAGGCTTTCCGTTAGGATCATACAGTAAAGGTGACGTAGGGATGTGATCATTAAAGATTAGAAAGTAAAGAATGCTGACTAAAAACAATCCACCACTGATTATGAAACCAGTTAGAAACAACTTATCTAATAGGAGTCTTTTTAAAATGTACACTTATTTCACCATTCCAATCTTTGCCCCGTTTGTCTCTCTATTAAGTTGGTAATAAGAGCGTATAAAATGAAGACAGGTAAGAAAAACATAATTAACGTGAATGCAATGACGTTCGGATATGGGTAACTAGTTATAAATGTAAAGATTCCATAAATGTTGAATAGCTTCTCAAAAATCACCATAGAAGATAATAAGTACAGAACAATCGTTTTACTATGACTAAAAATACTATGTGTAATATTTCTCAACACGTGAGAAAAAAAAATATAGGTTTTGTTATATCCTTTACTTCTGGCTAACTCTACGTATGATTTTTTCCATTCCTCATTTACTAAATGAAGGTTAATCCTATAAATCATAAAGGACGGAATCAATGCCAAAGTTATGATAGGTAAGAAAAATGTATTGTTTTGTGAAGAGCCGGCTACCGGAAACAATAAGGTCCCTGTTTGATTAAAATAATAAATTACCGAAAATTGAATGGCCATAATAATGAATAAATCAGGCAACGATTCTAGCAATGAAACAATTTTGGATACCATATCATTTACTTTTTGTGGTAACAATATTGTTACGTAAGTGATTAATATACCTATGATAATAGAAATACTTAAAGCCGAAAGGAAAATAATAAGGGAGTATAAGTAGTAATCCCAAAAATTCAAGAAAATAGAATACTCACGTTTTGTTGGCCCTAAAACTACCAGGTTTTCGGGGAAAATTAGGGATTTAATAATATGAATTACATTTTTTGTGAACAAAGTGAAGTCCATTTGAATTCCCCTCGTAAACAACCCTACAAAAGCACTTAGGAGAACAATACCAATTACTACATAAAAAAAACGTGTCAATACTCTTAAAACGGAACTCATAATAATCCCAATCCTCCATCTTTTCACCGAAAGCTAAAGATTTACAATTTAACATAAGATTACCATAAAATTTTTCACTTTAATAGCTAGTTAATTGTATTTTCAGAAAACCCGGATTAACCACAACCAATTTAATTAAATTCTATTGGACAATCGCTCCGCAAAACATCGATTCGATCGCTGAACTGGGTTGTATAGCACATGCACCCTAGGTTGACATAACACCACGATCGGGAAGTATTCAACTAGGTTCATTAAAAAATACTGCCATCAATTATATACACCTATGTAACAAAACTCAGGAGTTAATGAACACCCTATATTTACAGTGTTTTATGAGGGTTTACTCTTTCATTAATGTTCAAGAACTCGTTCAACAATCTAAGTTCAGTAACCTATACGAAACTAAGTATAAGTACACGATCTACCATTTCTCAAACTGAAAAAAGCTGCATTCGACCGAATTTGGCCAAATGCAGCTTTTTTTATTTAGTGGTAAGTTTTCCTATGGTACCTAGTAATTTTATGTTTCCTTCTTTGATATTTTCTATCAAATAAACTTTTGTCCCGTCTGAAAATGAATCTGGAGCCATGAAAGATAACCAAAAGCGCCACAAACCAACACCAACAATCATCTAGTGCATCCTGGTATCACAGAAACATATCGCTTGGCATACATGATTGCTCCAAATATTGGACCTATACAGGGAGTCCATCCAGCAGAGAAGATACATCCTACGATAAACTAGTTTAAATAAGTGGTCGATTTTTTTTATAATTAAAACGTGCTTCTTTAAACATAAAAGTAGGTTGACCTATTAAAAAAGGAAATACGCCTTAAAACGCAAGTATGAGCGTTTCAGGCGTATTTTCAAATAATAGATTGAATGATTTTAAAGAAATAAAATTTTATCTTCACTTTAAAATTTTATTAATTGTATTTGTATGCAAGTCATCAGCTTTATAGCCTTCTAAAACATCTTTTACCACTTCGGCTGTTAAATCCGGAATACCCTTAATTTCTGCAAGTTTTTTTTGAAATTCCTTTTTAGTTGGCTTTAATTTATTTATGAATATCTCCATAAAATATTGGTCAAGTTCAGATATTTCTTTTTCTGTAAAACCATATTTTAAGAGAACTAAATCTCTAGTTTTAAGTTCCGGAGCTAAATGTTCATGTAAAGATACAATAGCATTCTTTAATAACATTAATTGTGTTGCCAATTCTTCACTATTCAAAAAAACATCTCCTAATTTAAAATTATAAAATCCATTTCGATACATATACAACCCAATATGCAATACTTCTTGCGGAACTATTCTTAATTCCAGTACCCATTAAAGCAGATGCTAAATGTCCTTCAACAGTACCCCATGCTAATGATTCGTATTCTAAAAGTTTATTTAAAGTTGGATCAATATATTTATTCCATCTTACCTCTAAAGACTTCCCAGCTCTGGGACTTAATGATTTCACAGCATTTATTACTTTGGTTTTGTTTTTTAACAATGCTTTTATTCCAGCTTTAACAGCAGCAGTGCCACCAACCATAGGTTTAATTTCCGATTGATCTAATCCGACACTTGGAGCAACTTGAATAGTTTGTTGAACAATTGCTTCTGGATCTGCAAACAATTCTTCTAAAGCAGCAATATCTTCTTCTGTTTCAATAATGATTTGTTCATCTTCATATACAGATGAATTCTCTGAAACTTGCTCTTGCGCAAAAGCATTAAGAGGAAGAGATGCAATAACTAGAGTTAACGCCATCATAACAAAAAACATTTTAATAGGATTTCTTTTCATAGAAAAACCTCCAAATATATAGCAATATTGTTCCATATAAATCTATAAAAGTAAACATATAACCAAAAATGCAAAAGGTTTCCTTATTGACACCCTTTTAATTTTCTAGAATTCTTTCCCCTTGTTTTGAGGTGGAAGCTGGCTGGGGGTGTGGGGGCTAGCCCCCGCATTGCGTTACTAGATAAGGCATAAGAGCAATTCCTTGAACGGATGAACTGGCGTTTTTTGCCTCATTACTCTATTCAGCGAGCTAGATTGTATAGAATATACACCCTAGGTTGACATAACACCTAGGAAGTATTCGACTTCATTGCTCAATAAGACAAGCTGCCCTGTAAAAGGCAGCCTGTTGTTTTATAAACTATGATGAAAACTTAATCAACTAAATAAGATCCCTGAATTTCTTGGTAATGATTGAGTAAAACATCGAGTTCTTGGCTGCATGCTACTACACTAGAGTGCGTATAACCAAAATGCTTCGCTTTATGGTACATAACTTTCTTTTTCAATATTATTTGCGCTAATAAGAACGTTTTACTTTGCATATTTTTATTTATTCCTCTTTCTCAAAACGATTATTGTTAGACCCAGAAAACATTTTATATCGTTGGTCTTGTAAAAAATGTCGCATTGTGTAAAAATGAAAATTTTTTTTAATTTGTTAATAAAAATTTTCGAAAGCTTGCTATATTGCAATTACATAAGATTACTCAAATGGATTGTATAGAACATACACCTTAGGCACATCGGTTAGTTAAGAACTAGATGTTGTAGTTAATTAAAGAGAGAAAGAATTTTTAATACCCAAGCAATAATACGCCATCGCTTAGAAACATATACTGTCTTCTTTTTCTTTTTTAAACTATCATATATTTGCAAAGCAGCCTTTTCAGGAGACGCAACCCAAAACATTTTATCTTTATCACCTTTAGCCATATCCGTATCAATGAACCCGCATTTAACATCGGTCACTAAAACATTTACCTTCTGTATCTTTAAATTTTGACGAATACTGATTAGGTAATTAGAAACAAAGGTTTTTGAGGCATTGTACGCAGGTGCAGTAGGATTCGCCACTAAGGCTCCAATAGAAGATATTCCTACTATATGTCCAGAACCTTTTGATACAAAATGTTTATACGAAACATTTGACATTACTACAAACCCAGAGACATTGACATCAATTGTCTCTTTTTCAAAATCTAAGTTCAAATCCGAATTGAGATGCCCCACACCAGAGCTAATAATAATTAAATCCATTCCATCCATTTCTTCAATAAGTTCTTCTAGAAGGTTCTTAGCTTCAGTAGTGTGTGAAATATCAATACACTTGATAAATGATTTATGCGGGAGGATTTTTTGAAGTGCAAGTAGTTTGTCTGTTCTTCTAGCAACCAATCCAATTATATAACCTTCGTTTGATAAAACCTTTGCAAGTTCTTTCCCAATACCAGAACTTGCACCAACAACTATCGCCTTTTTCAATACTCACTCACCATTCTCCATTTGTTTTATCTTCCACTAACCTGCCCCGTTAGAAATTTGTTCGCAATATTCTTCCATATAATGTTTTACTAATTGATTTTTTCATCATATCCCGCGCAGTTACAAGAATTTCTCACATTATAACATTACCACTTTTTGTAATTTTTTTGAACCAAACTCCCGTGAGTTGAAGTAGAAAACGGGATGATCCGTCCGTAAAACATCGATTCAGTTACTCAACTGGATTGTATAGGTTATTCAAAGTAGGTTGACATAACACATCGACTAGGAAGTTGACTCCTTCCACCCAACCCTTGCGGGATCTCACTTCTTCTCTTTTTCACCGATCCATCTTTTATTCACGAAATATACATCGTTGAGTTGACGGGCTTTTGGCGGACTCGCTTTTCCTGTCTGATGAATAAATATCCAATCTGTCTTGGGCTTTAGCCAAACAAAAAAGACCGTCTCTGACGATCTCCTGTTCTTCAACTAAAGCACCCGTTAGTAAAAATCTAAGAAAATTGTAATGCTAAAATAAAAAATATAACTCCAAATCCGAAATCTAGAAGATAGACCCTTTTATCTTCTTTTTGAAAATAACTTTCAATCCCATCTATAATTAAACCAACCCCTAATATTGCGAATAACCAAACAAAATATAAATTATAATCCTTGGCTATGCCCATTACCAACATAAACAAAGATGCAATGGTGATTAAAATTTTTATAATAATAAATGGTTTTGTACTTTTCTTTTTTACTCTTTTTTCAAAAAACAATCCCATTCTAGAACCCCCCTTACATTTTATTTGATTCTTTTTTTGTTCAACTAAACTGCCCCGTTAGTTCAATAAGAAAAAGAGTTGCTTAAGCTGCCCGATGATCTTCAACTAAAGCACCCGTTAGTTGAAGAGTGGAACATCGACAAATAATACACATGGTATTATTCTTGTACCTTTTTAACCAATCCGATTGTATGTACTATTTTTTAAATCAAAAATTGCAAAAGAACCACATATGAAGACCCCTAAAATCATTATTGCTGTAAAAAACCAACCTTCTCCCCAAGTAACTATCAAAGAATATAAACATCCCAAAGCAACAGCTAATGAACCATATTTCGTTCTCCATTTTTCTAGTTTCGATTGTTTTTTTTCTTCCAAAGTTTTCTTCCCCCCAATCCTGGTTGTTAGCACAATAGCGGTTGCTTTTACTGAACAAACGCACCCGTTTGGTTGAAGTACAATCCTTCACAAAAATGAACTACTTCCCTCTAAAACCATTGCCAAAAACTCACTAAATTTCACTAAACCACCACACAATAAGAAAGATACTTGCTCCCCCCCAAACTGTGGTTCCCACTATCCACCAAACTATGGATTGGGTAGTTGAACTTTTCTTACTTTCCATATTTCTTTTTATAAAAGCGAGAACAACAAATCCGATTATGATGAAACTAACAGTTATCCAAAGTAATAAATCCACTTTCTATCCACCCTTTTTTGTGAATTACTATCCTAACCTGCTACGTAATTTAAGTACATCCTTTCGCAATTTCTATTATATTTTAACATAAATATCCAATTTTCTTCAGAGAAAGTCTTCTACAAAATGCCAAATGGTTCTACGAATGGCCTGAACCCATTCCAATTTAAATGATAAGGTCAAAGAATGGGTAGCCCAAGCAATTCCTTCTTGTTTTGCAAAAGAACGAAGTTCCTGTTCTCTAGCCTCCAACACATAATAAATCAGATTATGAGCATTATTGATGAGACAATATCTCCCACTTGTAAAATATCATTTATTTTTTCTTTTACAGTGACCGCTTGATCGAGTAATTGGGACTCGAAATTTTGTTTGTTTTCTTGGAAGAAATTTTTCAATTCACTATCTAGAATTTTGATTACCACTCTTATCCCCCTATTTTAGTGATCATATTAGGAAAATCTAAGTATAATTAACTGAACAATATCCTAACAATTCAGACGAATGTATAATTTTCTATTTTTTCGGCATTTGTAATAGGTATATTATCTTAATTGCACTTAAAAGCACGGAGCTCGTAGTCAGTTCCATTCTGATGATTGTGGTTATCGTGTATCTGACGAAAGACTTACGTACCGATAAAAAGAAAGCAGAAATGTTGCCCGAGCCCGAAGTTTTACATTAAAAATGTTGAAACCAATTCCTCCCATTTTCGTATTGTTATTTATAGATAGGGGTGGAGAAAATGTTTGAAGAGATGAAGACGAGGTATTTTATTGGTTTGTTATTATTATGGTTTGTTGCATTTGGTATTGTGGCAATCTTTTTTCCTTACACTGACGATTTTGTAGAAACAGGAATAACACTGATTTTGTATGTGGTGGTCCCTGTTACTTTCTTTAGATATTATTTCCGCAAACATGGAGTTGCTGTTCGAGATGTTGTTTTCAGGAAAGGTTCAGGCAGCTGGCTTCCATCTTTAATTGGGATTATGGTAATTTCTATCGCATTTTCACTTAGTGTGTTTTGGCTCCAATTATACGCATTGATGCCCATTTCACCTGGACTTGTCGACTTTTTCTTAGAGCCATTTCCTATGCCTGAAAGTCCTGTTTATTTAACTATTTCGATTATCAGTATTGCACTTATTGGACCCATTGCAGAAGAATTCATTTTTCGAGGTATGTTGTTGAATCGCATGATGAAGAAAACTTCTATGTGGGGCGGGATACTTATTTCCAGTATTCTGTTTGGAATTTTACACGCCGATATTATTGGAGCTACCATTTTCGGCATTATCACTTCACTGTTGTATCTGAAAACCGGCAATTTATTRATCCCGATTTTGTTGCATGTCTTCAATAATTCAATTGCCATCATTTTAACTTTCGTCGCACCCTCATGGCCTGGTTGGGCAATTGGTGAAAAATCCGATATTTATACTTACATCCTTCCGAACTCAATCGTATTAGCGATTAGTTCTATATTAATGATTTTGGTAATTGTGCGCTTAGCTAAAGGGTTGCATCGTAAAAGTGAAGAGGAAATGAGCGAGCCAGTGTGATCGGTGAAAATAAAAGGATAGTCCGAAATTATAAAAGATTGTATATAGCTATTGGTTTTTTCATTTTGGTCATGATTGTAAACTTTCCTTTTCCACACGAAGTTCCTTTTGGTTCAGGTAGCATTTGGATCATGAATATAACATTACGTGATGCGGATGGGTTCAACCTCATAGGTGTTTTTTTACTTATAGTCTTATGTGTTGGTATCTATTTACTAGCTACTTCATTGGAAAGATATCGTGTTCGATTGGTGTTACTAGGAATTTCCTATACTCTACTTTGCCTCTTTTGGTGATTAATGTGTATCAAAATACGTTGGCCTCGGGAATTTATGCGATTGACTATGATCTTGATACAAGTGAATGTAAATTTGAACAATTGGACGACAATAGAATGGAAGTTATATGTGATTTACCGCTTGAAAATTTAAGTGATGACGAAGTGAAATTTGATGTTCGGTTTTTTAATGAAACGTTATTTGAAGAAAAACATCTGGTTCCAATAATGAATGAAAATGGACCATACGAGGTTTCCCTTCAAGGGCATGAAACAAAAGTGGTCCGCATTCAAACTGAATTGGACGTCCCTCGGTTGAATGGATTTTCTGGTGGGAGCTCCTATCAAATACACATTGAAATTTTTCAAGGAAATAAAATGAGACTCTTATAACACTAAATGAATACTACCAGTGTTGACGTTTTAGAGTTGTTTAGCGGAGGGTTATTGTTGTATATGAAGAAATGGTATACAAATGTTTGAACCTTAATCAGTATTTGTGTACCATCATCGTTTTGTGAATATTAAGCTAGCACGGTTTCTATATTTAAAATTTCTGTTTATCAATATCCACTTCACTTTCTCCGATGTAGCAATCCTTGTTCTTCCCCTTTTCTATGGACCTTTTCCATCATTTCCCGATTGACAAGACATTTAATAAACCTTATAATTCGAAGGAATCTAATTGATAATGATTTTCATTATCGGAATAATCTTATAACTTTCAGTTAATTAAAATATTTAAATAAAGGGGGGCCAAAATAATGCGCCACATGAATTTTGCTTTAGTAATCGCCCTCATCGGGATTTTAATTTTTCCGGTGACAAGCTTTGCTGCTAGTCCGGAAGAAGACTTGAATCAAGCAAATGTTCAAATTGATGAAGTGATTAAATTAGTTCAAATGGGTGACACAAAAGCTGCATCTGAACAATTTAAAGAATACACATCAAATTGGATTTCCTTTGAATCAGGGATTAAAGAAAAATCTGAACAGGCCTACCATGATATAGAAGATAACATGGGACAAGTTCAGTTTGCTTTAGCTCAAGACCCTGTTAACTCAGAAAGTATTCAAAAATCACTTCAACAATTGAAACAAACGAATACAAAATTTATCAATGGGCAATTCTCTCAAACATCAGTTGCGGATCAAGATGATTCAAAAAATAATGCAGATGTTGCTAAACTGATTATGTTATTAAATCAATCTTTAGACAAAATTGATAACCAAGATATTGACGGGGCTAAATCAGATATTGAGGATTTCAGAAAATCTTGGTTGGACGTTGAAGGCGTAGTGCTTACTCAGTCTGCAACGGTCTACAAAAATGCAGAAAGTGACATGGTTACTTCATATTCCATGCTTTCCGCTAATCCGCCCGATGTAAAAGGGGCAAAAAAAACCATTGAAGAAATGAGAAGTTATTTATCTCCACTTGTTTCAAAAACTAGCTACACGATGTTAGATGCGACAACCATCCTGTTACGCGAAGGGCTAGAAGCTCTTTTAGTTGTTGTAGCACTTATGGGCTTTTTAAAGAAATCCGGTCATTCGGACAAGAATAAATGGATTTGGGTAGGCGTGGGTTCTGGTATTGGCATCAGTCTAGTTCTTGGCGTTTTGGTCAACTTATTATTCTCAGCTGGCACATTTGGTCACAACAACTTCCTGATTGCTGGATGGACGGGTGTTTTTGCTGCTGTCATGCTCAGCTACATGAGCTATTGGCTTCATAGTAAATCGAATATTTTAGAATGGAATCGCTATATCCAGAAGAAAAGCACGCAGGCACTAGATACTGGAAGTTTACTTTCGATTGCGATTTTAGCTTTTCTTGCTGTATTCCGTGAAGGTACTGAGACCGTCTTATTCTACATCGGAATGGCATCTTCTATTGACTTAGGTTCTTTATTAGGTGGCATAGCGATTGGTCTAACTATATTATTGATTACCTCGTACTTAATCTTAAAAGTAGGCTTAAAAATTCCGATGCGTCCATTTTTCATGGTGTCGAGTATATTAATGTTCTACTTGTGCTTTAAGTTTACGGGTATGGGGATTCATGGTTTACAATTAGCCGGGTTTATTCCAGCTACACAAGCTCCAATTCCAACCAATGACTTTTTTGCAATCTATTCAACTTGGGAGAGCTTTATCCCTCAAATGATTTTATTAGTCGTTGCAATTTTCGTAGCCTTTTTGGGTAAAATAAAACAAAATATAATTCAATCAAGAATGAAAAAACAGGAGGAACTTAATAATGCAATCTAAAAAATACGTATTCCCTATAATAATCGCAGCATCAATGGCTTTATCGGCTTGTGGAACAAAGGACGAGAAAACAACAACGGGTGATAACACCCAAAAAGAAGAAACGACTTCACAAACATCGATTGCAGATGGGGCAAAAGAAATGAAAGCTGAAGTTGCCGATTTGAAAGTGCAATTAGAAGCAAATGACACTAAGAAAGCTGAAGCAAATGGCGAAAACTTAGAAGAAATTTGGGAGAGTTTTGAAGATGAAGTAAAAGATAAAGACGCGGACCTTTATGAACAAGTTGAAACACCCCTTCACTTGATTGAAGCAGGAGTAAAAGTTGATCCTCTTGATGTAGACACTTTAAATAAAGCTGCAGACGATTTAGATAGTGTCCTTTCTGATGTTGAAAAAATAAAATAAAACAACATGACTTCCAATTTACTTTATGTAAATTGGAAGTTTTTTTATGTAAAAACCTCTGCATACTGAGGTTTCAAAGGACCCATTCCTGGTTGAAATTCACCTAAACTGTGGAATCTAACAAATGTTAAAAAGCGTTTCCGAAATTTCGTGTCACAAAGGACTTGTTTTCTTTTGCCATAAGTATATATTTCAAAGCATATCACCAAATTATGAATTAACGTGGAGAATAATATGCGCCCATATAATGAAAAAATTAGTATTTACAATGGAATGGCTTCGACTATTGCCTTGAACTTTTCGAATAATTTCTTTCCTATTTTTGCTATTACCATATTAAGTGCCAGCAATTATCAGGTGGGATTAATTAGCTCCCTTCCTCCATTAATGGCGTTACTTATGACGATTCCAGCTGCCATCATGCTGAATCGAGCAGCTGAACACAAGGAGCTCGTGGCGACGTCTATTTTGTTGGCTCGCGTCATGTTCCTGCCTATCGTCGGCTTGTTTATTTACCTTCAGAATCCATGCAAGCTTGGGCTAAAATAAGTTGATCTTGGAATGTTTAATATGCGGCAGATTTTTGTGACGGTCATTGTTTTCTTCAGTTCTTTAAAAGCTTGTAACGCTATTCTTGGTACCACTTCCTCTCCAACTCTTTGTACTTTTTTAAAACCTCAATGTGTTGTTTCAAATAGTGATCCCCCTCCTTAAGCTTCTCCCCCCCTTCTTCATAGACTAAAGAGATATACTTCCCTATAATAAAT
>NZ_JBFUKT010000045.1:0-21930 GCF_056400705.1 Paenisporosarcina sp. P5_A11 | reverse complement strand
GAACAATTAAGTTCAAGTTTGTTTTCGATACCGACAGGTGTCGGCGGAAGAAAACGTTTATGCTTCCGACACCGAAGTGCGTTCCGCTTGTTAGTTGACGTTTTGCTGTTCAGTTTTCAAGGTTCATGTGTTGGTCACTGTTTCAACAGCAACTCTTATATCTTATCAAAACCTTATTGTTATGTCAACAAAAAGTTTTGTTTATTTATTTACTTCGTCGCTCTTAAATCAGCAACTTAATAAATATATCAGTCTGACTTATATAAGTCAATACTATTATTCAATAAAATTATAGAAATATAGAAATCGTTATCACACTAGCTATTCCTGGTATTCCTAAGAAGGCAATGAGTAAACCAGATACAATATTAATCGGAATGAATAAGCCGAATTGACTTGCGATAAGATTAATTGCAAACAAAATAACAAACGCAAACGCTACTCTAAACCACCAAATAGAGAATCCTTCGATTACTCGTCCTTTCGATGCTTTGTTTAGCAATAAAAAAAGAAGCACTGTTATACCAATCAAATAAAGAGCCAGCTTCATCTAGCATCTCCTACCTCTCATAATAAGTTATCTACTAACTATATGAAGGGATTGGTATAACATATACTTCATTTCAAAAGGATTTTTCGTAGTCGTGCTTCTTTATATAGAAAGAAGTGTTTACTTTCAGCAATTTTTCGTTGCACAATAATCGTCAAATCGTAATCATCTATTAGCGCTTCAATGTTTTGTGCTTGTTGCCATTCTTCTTTCGTTTCTTTCATTAAGGTAATAAACTTCGCATCGAAGTCTTTTTTAAGTTTTGCTCTTTTGAAAAACATCTAACAGCTAGGCCTCCCCTTTAAAACTCCCGTCGACCTTCTAGCGCTTTAGACAAAGTGACCTCATCCGCATATTCTAGATCTCCACCTACTGGAAGTCCGTGTGCAATTCGTGTTGTACGAATCCCCGACGGTCTGACTAGCCTCGAAATATACATAGCAGTTGCTTCGCCCTCAATCGTTGGATTGGTTGCTAATATTAATTCCACTACTCGTTCATCTTGTAGTCTCTTCAACAAAGGCGGAACATTAATATCTTCCGGACCTATTCCATCCATTGGAGATATAGCGCCATGAAGTACATGATACAATCCTTTATAATCTCTCATTTTTTCCAGAGCAATGACGTCTTTCGTATCTTGTACTACACAAATAACTGTGTCGTCACGTTGCTTGTCTTGGCAAATATGACAAGGATCAATATCTGTAATGTGACCGCAAATTGAACAGTAACTTAAATTACGTTTAGCATCTACTAGTGCCTTAGCAAATTCGAGTACTGTGTCTTCCTTCATACTTAACACGAAAAATGCCAGACGGGCCGCAGTTTTCGGCCCAATACCTGGCAATTTCATGAAACTATCAATCAATTTCGATATCGGTTCAGGATAATGCATGTGCTTTCCTCCTAGAACATGCCAGGGAGGTTCAATCCTTTCGTGAATTGTCCCATCGTGGAGTTCGTTGTTTCTTCCGCTTTTTTCATTGCATCGTTTGTAGCGATAACAATTAGATCTTGTAACATTTCAATATCTTCTGGATCAACGACAGTTGCATCTAGTGCTACATTGATTACTTCTTTGTGTCCAGAGACAGTTACTTTAACCATACCTCCGCCAGCAACACCTTCAAAATGTTGAGTTCCTAATTCTTCTTGAGCCTCAGCCATTTGTTTTTGCATTTTTTGCATTTGTTTCATCATACCTTGCATATTTCCCATTCCGCGCATATTAATTTTCCTCCCTAATCATCATGTATTTCTACAAATTCTTTACCAAACAACTTTTCTGCCTCTACTATCAAAGGGTCTTCAGTAGCCGCTTTTTCTTCCTTCATGAAACTTAACATTTCATCTGCCGCTTGTTCTGTCTCACTCATTTCCGATGGTGAATCCGAATTTGAATCCGTTGTCTTCAATCCTTTGTGACGAATAAACTCTTCACGGATAATAATCCACGGTTCTTCTGGAACAAACAATATTTCATACATTTTTCCTGTTAAATTCATTAATAAGTGAGAAAAGGCACTAGAGAAGGTCTGATTATCAGCTGCCATTTGGCAATGAATATCGTATTTAAATTTTAACACAAATGCACTATCAGATGCGGCAACTGGTTCTGCTTCATTCAAAAGAGCAGCGTGAGATTTCTGCAACTGATTCATAATCGTAGTCCAATGTGATTTAATCAGTTGAATATCTTGTTTCGTTGCAGTTTTCAATACTTCTTGTATTCGTCCTGACGGTGCTTTGTAACCAGTTTGCGTTCTTAAACGTTGTCGTTTTTGAGATTCACTCGCTTGAGGAGTTTGTCCACCATTCGATGCAACTCCCTGCTTAACTTGTTGTTCAAGGGCTACTATCATTTGTTCTAGTTGCACAATTTTCTCTTCAAAGTGACTTAAATCAACTTCTTGTTGAGAGTTGCTTTCTTTTACTTGAGACATTTTTAATAGAGCGGTCTCTAAATAAACTTTTGCGTGATTAGAATAACGCATTTCTTGTTGAGTAGCTGCAAGGATTTCAATGTAACGATACAGTTTATCTACAGGAAACTGACTTGCCAATACTTTAAACTTCTCGTCACTTGATGCTAGTTCTAGTAAATCATCAAGAGAAGGTGCCGTATTCATTAATAGTAAGTCCCGGAAGAAAGTGATTAAATCCTCAGTTAAACGAACTGCATCCTTTCCTTCTTTCATTAACTCTTCTAAAAGAGTCAATACTTTAC
Source organism: Paenisporosarcina sp. P5_A11 (assembly GCF_056400705.1). Lineage (NCBI taxonomy): Bacteria > Bacillati > Bacillota > Bacilli > Caryophanales > Caryophanaceae > Paenisporosarcina > Paenisporosarcina sp. P5_A11. The sequence continues at coordinate 19,150 of NZ_JBFUKT010000045.1, read as the reverse complement.
CTACATCTTTTGATAATAACGATTCTGCTAGTTGATAAAAGATTTCTTGACCAATTGAACCCGTCACCAAAAGTGCGTCTTCAACTGTCATTTCTTCACCACTAAATGACACGACTTGATCGAGCATGCTAAGTGCATCACGCATACCACCAGAAGCAGCTTGTGCGATGACTTTTAGCGCTTGATCATTCGCGGGAATACCAGAGTCAGCTAGTACCACATTCATACGGTCCACAATATCCGTAGCCGTAATTCGCTTAAAGTCAAAACGTTGACATCTAGAAATAATCGTTAATGGTAATTTATGCGGCTCAGTTGTCGCTAAGATAAATACAACGTGAGACGGTGGTTCCTCGAGTGTTTTTAATAAAGCATTAAATGCACTATTAGACAACATATGCACTTCATCTATGATATACACTTTATAGCGTGAATTCGCAGGAGCAAATCGAACTTTTTCGATAATATCGCGAATTTCTTCTACACGTGAATTGGATGCGGCATCAAATTCGATTACATCCGTATTTGATCCATTCGTAATACTTTTACACGTTTCACATTCATTACATGGTTCTGAAACAGGTCCTCGTTCACAATTTAATGCTTTTGCAAAGATTTTTGCAGCACTGGTTTTACCAGTACCACGAGGTCCATTGAACAAATAAGCATGCGTTGTTTTATTATAAAGGAGAGCATTTTGAAGGGTTTGTTTCACATGTGCTTGACCCGACATTTCTGCGAATGATTGCGGTCGGTAAACACGATAAAAAGCTTGATACGCCAACTGATTTCTCCCCTTAAAGTGTGATTTTAAACAGTCCTTTAATTATACCATAATGTGAATCCTCTAGCTCTTTTGAAACCCAAGAAATCTCGAACAAAAAAGGTGTTTATTCGCATGGATAGCGAACAAACACCTGTATAGAAGTATGTATGCCGTGCACCTTCCTTCGACTGACATACATAGGCGGTACCTCTGTCGTTAGCTCAGTCTAGGCAACCCTGCGGCACATGAGAAATTCCACTTAAGGCTGCTTCCTTCCGGACCTGACCTGATTCATGGATACCCATTGCGCAGGACCCAGACGTCAACACTACGTGCAAAAGTCAGACCCTACATATAAACAGCCTTAGAGAAGGAGTTCAGTCTCGCTAGAGCGGATTGCGAGTTACAAGACACCGCTAACTCCCCACCTAGCACGGCACTTATAAGTATACTTACTTCGAACTCAAAAATCAAATGGTACTTTTTGATAAACTGAAAGATTCACTTAATATCTTCTTATTCTACTACGACCATATCCGTTTAAATATAGTGGTAGCAGCACTTTAACGACTAGGTTTTTATTATGAGAAAGTATTTCCCTCTTTCTTGCACGATTAATGTTACTAGGATTTTTATCTTTAAACCCTTCTGCACCTTTTATTCACGATCTGATAAAAGATGTAATATTTAAACTTTATTTTTTTCAGAGGTTCTTGTTGACTTTGTTTTTTTTACATGATAAATTATAGTCTGTTGACACGGAGGTATACCCAAGTTTGGCTGAAGGGATCGGTCTTGAAAACCGACAGGGGAGTAAAATCCCGCGGGGGTTCGAATCCCTCTACCTCCTCCATTTTTCAACAAAAACGCGCATATAGATGGAGATTGTTATTCGTTACTTACGTAACGAATTTTCTTCTAACATAAATAGTCCGAATATTAAGAAGGCGACTCACTTGAGTCGTCTCAGATTGTAGACAAAAGGGGTTCGGAATGGTCTCATTCCGAACCCCTTTTTTAATTTTTATTGGAATTGAATCAATTATTGAGAATAGTAGACCTCTGCGATGTCATTATTTATGCCATTTTCGGAGATCGCCATGTCCAGCTGGCGAGTTTTTTTAAATTCATGGCAGCGAAAGTAAGCATCGCCTGCATCGACAATTTTTTAAGTCCCCTTAACGTTGTCCAACGCATACCATGCTTTTCTTTTGCATCTGCGAATACGCGCTCAATTGTTTCTTTGCGTTTTGCATAGATGGGTTTTACATCTTCATGATGGCGAAGATGATCAGCTTCCTCGATGCAAGCCTGCCAAATATGACGTGTCACCACTTTTTGATGGTCTCGACTTTTAGTACATTGGGCTAATAGTGGACACGTCGCGCAGATGTGCTTTGGTGACTTGTACTCACGATATCCTTCTTTATTCGTTGTCGAGTATTTCAAGATCTCGCCCGCTGGGCAAAGGTAACAGTCAAAGTGTTCATCATACACATAATCGTGTTTTCGGAAGAATCCTTCCTTAGTCCGAGGGCGTGTGTATGGTAAGGCAGGAGTAATTTCGTTTTTTAATAAATAATTCGTAATTGCAGGTGTTTTATAAGCTGCATCTGCCGCAACTGCTTCAGGTTTCGCAACATTCTCAATGACTTGATCTACTAATGGCTCTAACATATTACTATCATGTGTGTTACCTGGCGTTACAATCGTTCCTAATACAAAACCATTTCGGTCTGCCGCGGCATGAAAAGAATAAGCGAACTGTTTTGTCCGTTCATCTTTAACGTAGTATCCACTTTCTGGATCGGTTGTGCTTTCTTTGATTTCTTTCGATTCTTCCTTATCGAACTTATCTTGTGGAAATGGCTTTTTTCCGTGCTCTTCACGGTCTTGATTAATCTCTTCTTGAAGGCGTTCTTGATAAGAGCGAGTTTCTTTGCGAACGACTTTCTTTTCGAATTTGCGCTTATTCGCACTTGCTTTTACATGTGTAGAATCAATGAATACGTGTTCTGCACTAATTAATTTCTTCTCCATAGCTTGCTTTAAGATACGATAGAAGATTTGTTCGAAAAGGTCTGTGTCTTTAAAGCGGCGCTCGTAGTTTTTCCCAAACGTTGAGAAGTGTGGCACTTTATCATGGAAACCGTAACCTAGAAACCAACGATAGGCCATGTTCGTCTCGATTTCCTCGATGGTCTTACGCATCGAGCGAATACCGAAGGTATATTGAATGAATGTGAGTTTAATTAAGATAACCGGGTCAATACTTGGGCGACCTATTTCTGAATACATATCTTTCACCAAATCATAAATAAAAGAGAAATCAATTGCCGACTCAATTTTACGAACCAGATGATTCGCTGGCACAAGTTGTTCTAAAGCAATCATTTCAATTTGATCTCGTTGAATTGAATTATGTTTTGTAAGCATTATAATCACCTCAAGATTTTATACTTCTATTATAAAAATTAAAAAGACTGTAGGCAAACTCGATTTTATCGAGTTTGTCTACAGTCTGAGGCGACTCACTTGAGTCGTCTTTTTTTTTGTAGAAAGTCGTCTATTTCCTTTTAGCTTTCTATTTCTTTTAATAATACCCGGACGTCCTTCCATCCATAGGAAACTTCCTCTACTGATAATTCTTCTAAGTATTTAACCTCCAAATACTTCCCTCCCATTTTTTCATAAAATGTTCTTGCTGGGTTTTCTTTTAACACCCAAACAATCATGTTGAAAAACCCATTGTTTTTTAGTTTTTCTGCAAATCGCCTTAACATTTCTCTACCAATTCCCTGGTTTTGAACTTCCTCAAGTAAATAAAATGAATATACTTCAGCATCGTACTTATCCTTTTCTCCCCTATTTTGACCACCATCTATGAAACCTATTATTTGTTGTTGATCATCTTCTGCAATAAGTATTTGATACTTTTCCGAAGGATTCTCTAGTCTCTCTCTCCATCTCTTCGTTCTGTTTTCGATATTCAATTTGTTCAAAAAATCATCTGAAATAATTCCTATATAGGTTGATTTCCATGAATTGATATGGACTTTAGCAATCCCTTCCGCATCTTCTAGTGTGGCTTTGCGAATTTGATATTCCATCTACTCAGTTCCTTTTTCATATGATGTAAGATAATAAATTTCTAGATTAACTTCACTTATCCTCTAATCAAGATTTTCCTCATTCTGTAACTTAAATAAAACCGCACACGTCAGATGGAAGAAATAAGGAGGCTCCGAATGAAAAGGAAATCATTTTTGATTGCATTCTTATTAATATTCGTATGTTCATCATTTTTCTTGGCCAACAAACCTTCTGCAGATTGGGCATATTCGTTTGTAGTATGGAACGGGGTTATATACGTAGTTAGTGATGAAGTGGTCGATCAAGTCGATCGAGAAATTGGAAAAGTGACTAAGTATTCAGATTTGGAGGGAACGTATTCAGGCAACTGTTCAAACGCTTATCGTAAAGGTACTAAGTATTTTTCAATAATGGATGTAAGTACAGAGGACGCCATTGCCATTGAAGATAAAAATGGGCATTACGTAAAAGCGATTCAAGATGGAAAATATGCTGGCAACAATATTCAAAGCTCTTTTTTGGGTATTAATATGAACGTTAATAAGTTCCTTATTGGACTGTTGACCATTTTTTCAATCGTTGCAATTGGCAGGTATATTGCGACCAAAAGTGATAAGTCATTAACTTAGACTATGTTTAGATAGAAAAAACCTCCAGCTTTCGCTGAAGGTCCGTTACTCTATTTACGTAATACTGAAGTTTGTTCAATAAAGCTGCCTACACGTTCTACAATTTGTTCTACAGTATCTGGATTTTTCATTAAATCATAATCATTAATATTCAAACGCAGGACTGGGCAACCATTGAATGTATTAATCCAGTTTTCATAACGCTCATGCATTTCGTACCAGTACTCTACTGGTGTAGATTGTTCCATTGGACGACCGCGCTCTTGAATACGACTTAAAACATCTTCAATTGACCCATCTAAATAGATGAGTAAATCTGGATGTGGGAAATACGGCGTCATTACCATTGCATCAAAGAGACTTGTGTAAGTTTCGTAATCTGTTAGGTTCATTGTGCCTTTATCTACATGCATTTTGGCAAAAATTCCGGTATCTTCATAAATAGAACGATCTTGAATAAATCCACCACCGTATTCAAAAATACGTTTTTGTTCTTTAAAGCGCTCAGCTAAAAAATAAATTTGTAAATGAAAACTCCATTTTTCAAAGTCGTCATAGAAACGATCCAAGTATGGGTTTGCGTCCACTTTTTCAAAAGATGTGCGGAAATTCAGTGCATCTGCAAGTGCTTTTGTCATCGTTGATTTCCCTACACCTACAGTTCCAGCTATAGTAATAACGGCATTCTTAGGGATGCCATATTTTTCACGTAAGTTCATACATGGAGACTCCTTTGTTGTAGCGTTTCATCTACTTTTTTTAAGATCCAGTTTAAATCAGATTTATTTTCCACAAAATCCAGTTCATCTCCATTAAAACGCAGTACTGGAATTTCTGGATGAGTTTCTTCAAAATGTTGAATAAACGTTTGATAGTCATCAGAAAGTTGTTTCATATAATCCGCACTTATCATTTTTTCAAATTCACGACCACGAAGTGCGATGCGTTTCATTAGTGTATCCAAACTTGCATGTAAGTAAATAACCATGTTCGGTCGAGGCATATCTTGTGTCAAAATACGGTATATGGATTCATATTTTTCGTATTCTTCTGCCGGGAGAGTACGTTTCGCGAAAATTAAGTTCTTAAAGATATGATAATCCGCCACAACAGGTTCACTCTTTGCAATGTATTTCTTTTGAATATCACTTAATTGTTTGTATCGATTGCAAAGGAAAAACATTTCTGTTTGGAAACTCCACTCTTCAATGTCTTCGTAAAACTTATTTAAAAATGGATTTTCATCCACAATTTCTTTTAAAAGTTGAAATTTATTTGCGTCAGCAATGGCCTTTGAAAGTGACGTCTTTCCAACACCAATCGGGCCTTCAACCGTGATAAATGGAATCGGCATTAGAATCCTCCTACTAGTTCTCAAAAATAGTTCAATGTCCCCTATTCTATCACAGCTTGAAAATGAAAAATAGAGCTAAAACCACTTTCCCAAAGAGGAAAAGCGATTTAGCTCTATCTTTTTCTGACCTTAAACGTTTCATTTAAAAGGCTCCAATTTTGTGGGAATTTAAATCCCATATGCCAGTAACTGATTCCTCTTAATTTTAATTCTTTCATCAAATTAAATTTCGCTTGAATAGACCGGGCATCCTCAAACCATACCACATGCTCTATCCCGTCTCGCCAGTAATTGTAATATGGGGCTTGGGCTGTGTTGTCGTAAAGTATTGCAGCATTACGTTCGCGTGCTAGCTCAATTGCACGTTGTGGACTAATGGCCTGCGCTGGTGGATTTCCAGGTTTATACGGTAATGTCCAATCATATCCATACAAATTTTGACCCATCAGAATTTTTGTCGCAGGCATTTCTGTTAATGCGTATTCCAATACTTGTCTGACTGGCCCTATAGGCGACACAGCCATTGGCGGACCTCCACTATACCCCCATTCATATGTCATGATCACGACAAAATCGACTACTTCAGCAATTTTTTTGTAGTCATGCCCTCCATACCATTTTCCTTCTTGGGTAGCAGATGTTTTAGGAGGTAGAGCCGCTGATAACGTTAATCCACTTGTAGCTGCTTTTACACGTTTTAAAAAATCAACATACGCTTGTCGATCTTCTTTTCGTAAATATTCAAAGTCAAAATGAATATCTTTGGCATTCTTAGCTTTTGCTTCAGCTAAGATATTCGCGATTAGCTTATCTTGCACTGCTTGGCTGGCAAAAATCTCTTGTGCTAACGTATCACTAAATGCACCGTCTTCAATGTTTGTAACGACAATTGCCGAGGTGATATTCTCATTAGTCGCAATCTTTTCAAGACCACCCCAGTTTAAAGGGGTCAAGGAGCCGTCACGCTTTACATCATATGAAAATGGCATCATATAAGTTAATAACGGTCCTCGTTTCTTCACTTCAGCTAACAGGGTTTGGGATGGAGTTTCTGTGTAAAACTCAACATAACCGTTAGAATCAATAGTTGGTCGATTAGGATTAGGTGTTCCCGGAATTATGATTGTTTGACCCACAACTAAAACGTCTGGGTTGTCTAGTTCATTGACCTGAGTTAGTGTTGCAGTCGTTGTATTATACTCATTAGCAATCGAATATAGGCTATCTCCTGTCTCCACTACATAAATCATTTAAAACCTCCTCGTTCCACATCTCTTTTATGCTATGCGTCGAACAATTAAAACATGCTACACTTAACTCAAGGAGCGATGCGTAATGGATGTATTTAAAGAAGATCGGACATATATGTTAGAAGCACTAATAGAAGCAGAAAAAGCAGCAACTTTAGGAGAAGTTCCGATTGGAGCTGTCATTGTTTATCAAAATGAAATCATTGCACGTGCACATAATTTACGTGAAACAACCCAAAATGCAACAACTCATGCAGAACTACTTGCGATACAACAAGCGTGTGCTAAAATTGGCAGTTGGCGTTTAGAAGATATGACCCTTTATGTCACACTTGAACCTTGCCCTATGTGTGCAGGAGCAATTTTACAATCTCGTATACCACGTGTGGTTTATGGGGCACGTGATGTCAAAGCAGGATGCGTCGATTCACTCTATCGATTGCTCAATGACGCGAGATTTAATCATGAGTGTGAAGTAACAGAAGGTATTTTAGCTGATGAGTGCGGTGGGATACTCACTCGATTTTTCCGCAATCTTCGCGAACAAAAAAAGAACCGGAAACGAACTTAAATAACAAGTTCATTTCCGGTTTTCTTTTAATTAAGTGGAACTTTCCACTCTATTTACTGATGACTTCTTTTCCACCCATGTAAGGACGTAATACTTCGGGAATAATAACCGTACCGTCTTCTTGTTGGTAGTTTTCCAAAATGGCTGCAACTGTTCGACCAAGTGCTAATCCACTACCATTTAATGTATGCACAAACTCAGGCTTGGCATTCGGTTCACGACGGAAACGAATGTTAGCACGACGCGCTTGGAAATCCYCAAAGTTACTACAAGAAGAAATCTCACGATACACACCTTGAGCTGGAATCCATACTTCGATATCATATTTTTTCGCAGCTGTAAATCCTAAATCAGCTGTACACATTTTCAATACACGGTAAGGCAAGCCTAATAATTGAAGAACTTTTTCTGCATGTCCAGTCAATTTCTCCAGTTCATTATAAGATTCATCCGGGTTTACAAAACGGACAAGTTCTACTTTATTGAATTGATGTTGACGAATCAATCCACGTGTATCGCGACCCGCAGAACCCGCTTCAGAACGGAAACATGCACTGTATGCTGCAAAACCTTGTGGCAATGCGTCTTTCACTAAAATTTCATCTCGGTAGAAGTTAGTTACTGTCACTTCAGATGTTGGAATCAAGAAGAAATCTTCTTTTTCAATTAAAAATGCATCTTCTTCAAACTTTGGCAATTGGCCAGTACCTGTAAGACTTGCACGGTTCGCTAAATATGGAGGTAACATTTCTTCGTAGCCATGCTCTTCAGTATGAAGGTCAATCATAAAGTTCATCAACGCACGCTCTAAACGAGCGCCTAACCCACGATAAAACACGAATCGGCTACCCGTTGTTTTAGCAGCCCGTTCAAAATCAACGATATTTAATCCTGTTGCAATATCCCAGTGTGGTTTTGGTTCAAAATCAAATTCGCGAATTTCTCCCCATGTACGGTCTTCAACGTTATCATCTTCTGAATCTCCAACAGGAACACTGTCGTGTGGAATATTTGGCAAACGCATCATCATGTCATCGAATTTTTCTTCAACTTCACGAAGTTCATTATCTAAGACTTTGATTTCATCACCCACTTGACGCATGCGTAGGATAACATCATCCGCATTTTCTTTATTACGCTTCATTACAGCGACTTTCTCTGAAGCTTCATTACGTTCAGCTTTTAATACTTCAGCTTTACCTATTAGCTCACGACGCTTTGAATCAAGTTCTGCAAATTGATCAAAGTTTCCTAAATCTTCTCCACGTTTTTCAAGTTTTTCTTTGATTTCTTCATAATTGGCTCTAACGCGTTTTACATCTAACATGTGTTTTTCCTCCTCTAATTTTGATGATGGGCATCAAGCAACAAGCGTTTAGACAACAAAAAAAGCCCTCAATCCCCTTGGAAAGGGACGAGAGCTACCCGCGTTGCCACCCTGATTGATTTGTCCATACGAACAAATCCACTTGTCTCATAACGGCTTTTCAACCGGCTACAACTTACTAACTTTCAGTTGCGCTACTCCAGGACGGATTCACAAGGGTTTTTACCGACTTACACCACCCGTCGGCTCTCTAGAAAAAACGGAACTTGTTACTACTTCCCATCATCGTTTCATATGTGAAATTAAACATACTTTACTACAGGCCGAGAATTTTGGCAAGCTTCCATTCATTTCAAAAAAAATCAGCACCCACCATTTCTGATGCATGCTGACCTCTTTACTTATATCAAAATTCTAAACTTTTTTCTTTTTGTAAGGATTAATTAACACCAACAGCTGTAAATGCTGCTTTTACGCTTGAAACTTCACTGCTACTAGCACCGTAAAGATCGGTTGCCGCTTGAACAGAAGCTGCACGGTACTGACTGAAAGTCGAGTTAGGCGTTAAGTATTGTGTTAGAGTACGGTAGAAAATTTTACCTGTTTTATCATTGCCAATACCTGCTACACTTACGCCGTAATGAGTCCCACCGTTGGATAACAAGTATGCAGCTTTATTACTGATACCAGAGTTAATATGAACGCCGCCGTAATCGCCTGAACCTGTATAGCGAACAGAATAATGATCAGGATCTCCTTGTAATGTTGGGTCGGCCATTGAACGCAGTGCATCTCCCGCTGTACCTGGTGTATAGATATCTTCACCAATTAACCAATCTGGATTGTTATTAAAATGAAATTCTGTTAACGTACCAAAAATATCAGACATGGATTCATTGATTGCACCAGACTCATTTTGATAGACAAGATCCGCAGTGGTGTCTGTCACTGCATGTGTTAACTCATGTGCGATAACATCAAGTGCTCCTGATAATGGAATGAACGTAGAACCATCACCATCACCATAAACCATTTGTGAACCGCTCCAAAAAGCATTATTGTAATTACGCCCGTAATGCACTGTTGATATTAACTGTGCTCCATTGCCATCATAACTACTACGACCATGTACATTTTTGTAGTAATCAAATGTTTGTGCTGCATAAGCGTGTGCATCAACTGCCGGAGCATCAAAAGCTGCATTTAATACATTATCGGCATCCAACCAAAGTGTACCAGGTGTTGTTGTGCGATTTTTACCATTATAAGTAAAGATACCATTTCCTCTTGTACGGTCTACTAAGTATGAGCCGCTGCTATTAGTTACAGTATTGAACGATTTTGTATCGCCTAAAATGCCTTTACCTGTACCAACCGTGTTCGTTCCTGTTGGAGAAATTACGCCAGGTGATGCTTTAGCTTCATGAAGTTGATTATATGAATTTAATATATCTCCTGTTTGTGCATCAACAAAATATTGATAATTACCCGGTTCTGGAGATAAGAACTCGAACTCTAATGCATATGCAAATTTAGCTTCCCCATCTTTTGCATAAACCACGAATTCAGGTTTAGCTTCATGCTCCAATACTGGGGCTTGTCCTATTTTTGTTGCTAAATCTACTGAAGCTATATCTAGAGCGTCTGAACGTTTGATTTTCGCTCCGCCTTTTAGTGCTTGTTTTTTATCAAGTTCAGGAGCTACTTCTCCAGAGACAGCTGTTAACACACCATTGCTATCAACATGTGCTGTCACAACTGATCCGGAAACAGGTACACCTTTAAAAATTTGCTGTAATTTCACATTAGTAAACCCAAGTTCATCTTTCGATTGCTCTAAAACTTTGAAACTTGAAAATGGATCTTTACTAAATTTATAGATTCCTTGTTTTTGTGCTAAATAATCAAATACGATTTCTTTTGCTGATTTTTGTGAAGGAGCCGTTAGTTTACCAGAAATGAAGTCTGGTACCTTACTTTTTTGATTTACGTGTATTTTTTCAGAACTCCCACTATTTGTCGCTGCACTAACCGGCGCCATCGCTGCAGATAATGCAACTATAGCCGCTAAACTAAGACTCACTACTTTTTTCTTCTTCACTTAACTCCACTCCCTGGTTTCTGAAAATTCCGAACTCGTTATTCGGATAATTAGTATTCTATATATTTTACTATTCGGAATATATAGGCAACTATAACTGTTTTTATTTGGATAATTACGGGTTTATTTTCCTGTTATTGTAATGTAAGATATTACTAAGAAATAGGCTAAAGTAGCTACTCTGCTAGATTATGTGAACCTAAAGATTTATTCTCGATTCACGACCCCACTGTAATACACCTACCTTATTAGGTTATGTTTCCAATTGCAGTGAGGCATTAACCTTAAAAGTAGTTCATGTATGTAACAAATCTATTTAAAGTTAATAAGAAACGAAAAAAGCCTGCACATTGGCAGGCTTTTTTGTTACGCTGTTTGATTGTTAAAGCTTTCAACTAATTGAACAAAGTAAGCTGTTACACGGTGATCATCTGTTAATTCTGGATGGAAAGAACAGCCAAGGTATTGACCTTGTTGTGCCATCACAATTCGCCCATTATGCTCACAAAGAACAGTAGTGTCAGGACCTACCTCAGTAATATGAGGGGCACGGATAAAGACAGCTGGAAAATCTTCTGCTACACCTTTAATAGAAAGATGCGCTTCGAAACTATCGACTTGACGACCAAATGAGTTTCGCTCAACCTTGACGTCCATCACACCAATATGTGGTTGATCGTAGCCCACTAGTGAATCAGCAAGCAAGATAAGTCCTGCGCATGTTCCAAACATCGGATGTCCCGCATTTGCAAATGCACGTAAAGGCTCCATCATCCCATATAAATCAATTAGACGACGCATTGTTGTGCTTTCACCACCCGGTAAAATAAGACCGTCAACCCCTGCCAAATCTTCCGCGTGTTTCACAACAACTGCTTGTGCTCCGCTAGCTTCAATCGATTTGATATGTTCTCGAACGGCTCCTTGTAAAGCTAGTACGCCTATTTTCACCATCTTATAATACTCGATCCTGCATACGATCTTTCGCTTCTAAACGAGAAATTTCAATACCCTTCATTGGAACTCCAAGGTCTTTTGAAATTTCAACAAGTAATTTATAGTCTTGGTAATGCGTAGTTGCTTCAACAATTGCACGTGCAAACTTAGCCGGGTTATCAGATTTAAAGATACCTGATCCCACGAATACACCGTCTGCTCCAAGTTCCATCATTAATGCCGCATCTGCTGGAGTTGCTACTCCACCTGCAGCAAAGTTTACAACCGGAAGTCTACCTAAGTGTTTAATTTCAAGTAATACATGGTAAGGTGCGCCTAAAATTTTAGCTTCTGTCATTAATTCATCATCATTCATATGAATAATTTTACGTACTTGAGCATTTAATTTACGCAAGTGACGGACTGCTTCTACGATGTTTCCAGTACCAGGTTCACCTTTTGTACGAAGCATTGAAGCACCTTCACCGATTCGACGAGCTGCCTCACCTAAATCTTTGTTCCCACATACAAAAGGAACTGTGAAATTACTCTTAATCAAATGGAACTCTTCATCTGCTGGTGTTAATACTTCCGATTCATCGATATAGTCAACGCCCATTGCTTCTAACATTCTAGCTTCAGAAATATGACCAATACGTGCTTTTGCCATAACAGGAATTGTTACTGCATTCATTACTTCTTCCGTAATACGTGGATCAGCCATACGAGCTACTCCACCAGCTGYACGAATGTCAGATGGTACACGTTCTAAAGCCATTACTGCTACCGCTCCTGCCGCTTCAGCAATGCGCGCTTGTTCTGCATTGATAACGTCCATGATGACGCCACCTTTTTGCATTTCTGCCATTCCACGTTTCACGCGATCTGTACCTGTAAATTGTTGAGTCATTGTATGTAGCCTCCATTTCATCTATGATTATTAGTATAATGAAGTATGACCATATTAAAAGTGTCAGTTTCTCACTATTTAAGAAGGTCAGTTAGGAGTGTTACTATGGATATGTGGTTAGTTCAAATCGATAAATCTTCTTCAACTCCCCTTTATGAACAACTTTATCGCGAAATGAAAGAACGTATAATTCGTGGTGATTTAGTTGTTGGCACAAAGTTACCTTCTAAAAGACAGCTGTCGGAGTTTCTAACCATCAGTCAAACAACAATTGAACTCGCCTATGGACAGCTGGTTGCTGAAGGATTTATAAATGCTGTTGCGCGGAGTGGGTTTTACGTAGAACAAGTGGAAGAGCTTGCTTATGTAGATGAAATGCGATTGGAACATGAGCAATCGGAAACGTTGAAACACGTCTACAGGATTGATTTTAACTCAAGTCGTATTGACACTTCTGCTTTCCCTTTCAATCAATGGCGAAAGTATGCAAAAGACGTGTTAGATGAAACATCTCGGGATTTATTGCTACTCGGTCACCCTCAAGGGGATGTGGAGTTAAGACAGGAAATTGCGAGTTATTTATACTCCTCTCGTGGTGTTCGTTGTACAGCACAACAAGTAGTGATAGGTTCAGGAACCGAACAGTTACTGCCGCTACTGATTGGCCTTCTAGGGAAGCAAGCGGTTTTTGCTATTGAAAACCCTGGCTATCCGACCACACATCATATTTTTGCGAATTATGATCGAAAAACTTTAGCCGTACCAGTAGATGAAGATGGCATGCAGGTAACTGAGTTAGAAAAAAAACAAGCAAGCGTTGCCTATGTTACACCTTCTCATCAATTCCCTACCGGGGCAATTCTCTCCGCTTCCAGACGGGTTCAATTACTTAACTGGGCTTCTGCCAAAGAAGGACGCTATATTATCGAAGATGACTATGACAGTGAATTCCGCTACGTTGGTAAACCAATCCCATCTCTTCAGGGAATGGATCAGCGAGATCGCGTCATTTACATCAGTACATTTTCTAAATCACTCATGCCTTCGTTACGTATTGCCTATTTTGTGTTACCAATGCACTTGCTGCAAGCGTATCGACAAACATTTCCGTATTATTCATCAACGGTGCCGAGACTCGATCAACATGTTCTTGCGCAATTCATGAGAGACGGCCATTTTTCCAAGCACTTGAATCGTATGAGAAAGTTATACCGTAAAAAATTGGAGAAGTTAACGCAAGCATTGGATGCGTATAAACCCACCGTTCAAATTTCAGGCGAGCAAGCAGGCATGCACATCGTCTTAACGATTGATAGCGAATCGTCTGATCGCGAGTTAGTTGAACTTGCGAAACAGCAAGACATTCGGGTATACGCATTGTCCGACTACCATCTTCCAACCGAAAATATTCCCTCCAACCCCCAAGTGCTGATTGGTTTCGGTGGTTTTGAAGAAGAGGCATTCGGACCAGCTGTAGAGGCATTAATGAAAGCTTGGCATATTAGGAAAGCATAATGACCAAAACAACAAAAAACCGTGATTTCTTCTATTGAAGAAATCACGGTTTATCTTTTATTAAGATGTTTCAGCCTAGAATAATCCACCGACAAAGTCAGTTGCACCATTCCATAGCTTACCAAAGAAATGACCAATGGCTTGTAAGCCAAGTGAGAACCAGCTTGCACGTTCAACGGCTTCAGTAGTCACTACAGAAGATGATTTATTATCGCCTGTGATGTACCCGTAATCTGACCCTTCAGACTTTACAAGTTCCACATGACCAATCACTTCATCCTTCTTAATCGCAGCTTCTAAAGAACCATCTTTCATTTTCTTCTCATCAAGCACCAATTTAGGTTTGTATAAATCTTTTTCGCTTGATTTAATGACCATTTCGATCGGCTCTTTTACTGTAATACCGACTTGGTCTTCTTTACCTTTAATCACAGGAATGTCTTTTTTGTCTTTAAACTTATACCCTGCAGGTAAAATTTCTTCTTTTGCAAATTGCGAGAACCCATAATCGAACAATGCACGAGCAGCGTCAAATCGTGCTTTGTAAGAACCGACTCCTTTGCTGTCGACTGCCTTCATGACAACCGCAATCACACGCATTCCATCTTTTTCAACTGTACCAGTGAAACAGTGGCCGGCAAAGTTCGTTGTTCCGGTTTTCAGCCCGTCTACTTTAGCACCCTTGTATTCATACACTAATCCTGGAAGCATGAAGTTCCAGTTTTCCATGTTGATGGCATCGTCTGTGCCTTCACGGAAAACTTTTCGTGGAATGCTCGTCGTTTCAAGGACTTCCGGGTAATCTTTCAACAAATGGTAAGCAAGTTTGGCAACTGACTTCGCTGGCATAACGTTTTCATCCTGAGGTCCAGTGCCTTTAGGGTGCATGCCTTGTAGATCTGAATTGCTCAACCCAGTAGAGTTGACGAACTTATATCCTTCCAATCCCATCTCTTCGGCTTTCTTATTCATCATGTTGACGAATTCTGATTCCGTACCTGCAATCGTTTCGGCGATGGCAATGGTTGCTGCATTGGCTGAATAAATCGCCATTGCTTCATATAATTCCTTGATAGAGTATGACCCATCACGACGAAGAGGCACGTTACTCAATACACGATCTTGTGAGATCTTCCATGTGTAATCTGTTACTGAATATTGTTGGTCCCAAGTAACTTGTCCGTTTTCAATTGCTTCAAATAATAAGTACTCAGTCATCATTTTCGTCATACTTGCTATACCTAAAGCTGTATCTGCATTTTGTTCGTATAATATTTTTCCTGTATCCGCGTCAATTAATATAGCACCGTCAACCAATAAATTCAGACTCTCTTCTGCATCTGTGGAAGCCGGTTGTGTTACAACCATACTTACCATCAGAACCGGAAGGAGTAACCAGCGCACTAGCGCTTTGTTCCATGCACTCTTCACTTCTAGAACCTCCGCCATTCTCTTTTTAAATTTTTCCCCTTGCTTATTTTATCATAATAAACTGGAATTTGGGACGCTCTATGAAAAAAGCACCCATTCTGCCTAAGAATAAGACATAGAATAAGTGCTAAAGTTTTATTTTTTTTTAAATTGAGTAATTTGGTGATTCTTTTGTAATTTGAACATCGTGTGGATGACTCTCACGAAGTCCTGCACCTGTCATACGAATGAATTGTGAATTCTCACGAAGAACTTGTAAATCTTTTGTTCCACAGTACCCCATACCTGCACGAATACCACCCATAAGTTGGTGAATTGTATCTGAAAGAGGTCCTTTATAAGGTAGACGACCTTCAATACCTTCTGGAACTAATTTTTTCGCATCGTCTTGGAAGTAACGATCTTTCGAACCTTTTTCCATCGCACCAATCGACCCCATACCACGGTACACTTTAAATCTACGTCCCTGGAAGATTTCTGTATCTCCAGGACTTTCTGAAGTACCTGCCAGTAAACTTCCTAGCATGACTACATGTCCACCTGCCGCTAACGCTTTTACGATATCTCCAGAATACTTTATTCCACCGTCTGCGATAATCGTTTTGCCATGTTTACGTGCTTCTGTCGCACAATCGTAGATGGCTGTAATTTGTGGAACTCCAACACCTGCAACTACACGTGTAGTACAAATTGACCCTGGACCGATACCCACTTTCACTACATCCRCACCTGCCTCAAATAAGGCAGCCGTTCCTTCAGCAGTAGCGACGTTCCCAGCGATGATATCCAAGTCYGGATATACTCTGCGAATCTCACCTACTGTATCAAGCACGCCCTGCGAATGACCGTGGGCAGTATCGATAACAATTACGTCTACTTGCGCCTTAACAAGATGCTCAACACGCTTCATCGTATCAGAAGTGACACCAACTGCCGCGCCCACTAACAAACGACCATGGTGATCTTTCGCTGCATTTGGAAACTCAATCACTTTTTCAATATCTTTAATCGTAATTAAGCCTTTTAATACTCCGTTTTCATCAACAATCGGAAGTTTCTCGATTTTATATTGTTGTAAAATCTTTTCCGCATCTTCAAGAGTTGTCCCAACTGAAGCAGTAACTAATTCCTCTTTAGTCATGACATCTTCGATTGCTAATGAATAATCTTGAATAAAGCGAAGATCGCGGTTAGTAATAATCCCAACCAGCTTTAATTCTTCTGTATTATTTACAATCGGTACACCTGAAATACGATATTTTCCCATTAAATGTTCAGCATCGTAAACTTGATGAGTAGGAGTAAGGAAAAATGGATCAGTAATAACGCCATTTTCAGAACGTTTTACAGTAACTACTTGCTCAGCTTGTTCTTCAATGCTCATATTCTTATGAATTATACCAAGACCGCCTTGACGAGCCATCGAAATCGCCATAGAAGCTTCTGTTACTGTATCCATTCCTGCACTTATTACCGGAATATTTAACTTTACTTTTGACGTCAACTGAACAGATAAACTTACATCTTTAGGTAATATATCCGACTTCCCTGGCACAAGTAATACATCATCAAACGTTAAGCCTTCTTTGACAAATTTTGATTCCCACATAATCTCTAACTCCTCCTATGTCCTCTTGAATATTATTGATAAGGTTATCAGCGGCATCAGGGACTGTCAAGGAGCACGAAATAAGAAAGATTATTCCGACTTTTCCTTAAATATATTGCAATAAATCATCTTCAATTTTTTTAGGTGACGACTGTGGGGCATAGCGTTTCACAACATGCCCATCAGGATCAACCAAAAACTTCGTGAAGTTCCATTTAATATCTTCCGTTAAAAATCCTTTTTTCTCGGATACTAAGAATTGAAACAAGGGATGAGCACTGTCCCCTTTCACATCGATCTTCTGAAACATCGGGAAAGAAACTCCGAAATTTATTTGGCAAAATTCCATCGTTTCACTCAAATTATCAAATTCTTGATTACTAAACTGACCACATGGAAACCCTAAAATCACAAGTCCTTGTTCCTTATATTCTTCATACAATTCTTGTAACTCTTGAAACTGCGGAGTAAATCCACATTTACTTGCCGTATTCACAATGATCATCGGTTGACCTTTATATGAACTTATAGAAACTTCTTCTCCATTCGGTTTAGTTGCAGTGAATTCATAAATTTTACTCATTAAAAGTCTTCCCTTCTTTTTGCAAGTTATGATATTAACATATCGAGTTCCATTAAAATGTACAAGTAATTGGATTACTGAATATTATTATAGAGTTGGAAAATGTGTTAACGAAAACCCCACCTTCTATGGAAAAGCGTCTTAAACTGTCTCCATCTTCCTCAGTAATCCTTATCTTTACATGTACCGGCTTCTTATAGCCTAGAGACGTCCTGCTCTTGCAGGGGGAGAGCTTAGAGCTATCATCGGCGCGTACGAGCTTAACTTCCGTATTCGGGCTACGAAAGACGATGAACGGCAGATTTCTTCGTCACCTGCGGGCTTCTCGTTTCTCGCGTATGGAATACGCTCCGAGACTCGCCCCCTTKGTTCCTCGAACTCTTTGTTCCTCCTCTTTCTCGCACACCTTCGACTCAATAGAAAAAATGAACACAAAAAAACCAGTACCTTTCGGTACCGGCTTCTTACTTGCCTAGCGACGTCCTACTCTTGCAGGRGGAGACCCTAAAGCTACCATCGGCGCACGAGCTTAACTTCCGTRTTCGGGCAGCGAAARACGATGAACGGCAGMTTTCTTCGTCACCTGCGGGCTTCTCGTTTCTCGCGTATGGAATACGCTCCGAGACTCGCCCCCTTGGTTCCTCGAACTCTTTGTTCCTCCTCTTTCTCRCACACCTTCGACTCAATAGAAAAAATGAACACAAAAAAACCAGTACCTTTCGGTACCGGTTTCCTASTTGCCTAGCGACGTCCTACTCTTGCAGGGGGARACCCCCAACTACCATCGGCGCTAAAGAGCTTAACTTCCGTGTTCGGTATGGGAACGGGTGTGACCTCTTTGCCATTATCACTAGACCWATTGAGTGTTTGTTCACTCAAAACTGGATAAACGGGCCATTGAAAGCCATTCAAAATTGTGGTTAAGTCCTCGATCGATTAGTATTCGTCAGCTGCACACGTCGCCGCGCTTCCACCTCGAACCTATCTACCTCATCGTCTTTGAGGGATCTTACTTACTTGCGTAATGGGAAATCTCATCTTGAGGGGGGCTTCATGCTTAGATGCTTTAGATGCT
>NZ_JBFUKT010000044.1:0-22633 GCF_056400705.1 Paenisporosarcina sp. P5_A11 | reverse complement strand
ATATTAATCTCACTTGTTCTGATATTATTCACTTTAAAAGGACAGTTCTATTCTTATATTGTGAGTTTTTACGATGAACGAAGGAAACACTCCACTCACGTTGTAAAAAAATGCGCTTCACGTTGTAATAGTAAAATCATGGAAATTTATATCACTCTATCTGTTCACTTCCACCAACAGAAAGGCTGCTGCCAAACGAAGCGTGCAGCCCTCTTTTAAAATATAAGAAAGTATAAAATTCCGGTGTTACTGTGTCTAGCTCCAAGCGCCAGTCTGCATGCCACTTTTCATGGCGTCAAGCTAGAGAGGCGCATTCCGCTTTTCTTACATCTGTTCAAACGGAAGTATAGGGGGATCCAACTGAATTTCTTTATCAGCGTGTATCGTGGAAATTTCCGCTGAGTTTAACAATCTWTTGATTTCGTAAGCGGGGAGCTCCATGGCCACACCATTGTAAACGGTCTTATACGATCTAGTTATCGAGTAAGGGACTTTTTCTTTTTCTAACAGTGTTTGAATGTCTTTATGAAAACGTATATGGCTGTCTTCTACATCTTTCGTTGCTTCTTCTAACGATAATGTCAGTCCTTTTGCCTGTGCTTCTATGACAGCTATCTTAGCTGGCTTAGTTTTAAACTGGATGATGATGGAAACCTTCTTTTGGCTCGTTAAATCGATTTCTGGATCAACATATATAGGTGTATTCATCGTTTCTTTTACCTCCAGTTCATTCTCAGTCTTCGAATCCATTTTTCTCCCATCTACAATGTCAAATTGACAACCTAAATAGATGACACATGATCCTATGATAACCACTCTATAATAGTTCTTCATCGCGGCAGGTTCTCCTTTTAATTTTATTGCCAATGCAAACTTAATGAGTTCCAATTTCTAGTACTACTTTACCCTTGTTTAGGACATTTGATCTCTTTGCTAGGTAATTGAACAATAATTCACTCCAATTTATTTTGTCCTTTCAAAAAGTAGTGGCGAGAATAGGGCAGTAAAAGAAACGAGTTAAATCTATAATGCCAACTTAAAAGTATAGTGAATTAAAAAGGATGGTTTCCAAATCACAAAGGGAACCATCCTTAAAATTGTTTATATAAGGTTTTCACAATCGTTTCAAAATCCAATATGCGAAAAGAGTTTCTTCTATTGAAAATTGGCAAGAAACATTCAATCGATTGATAGCATTAATAAATGAGATTAAGACTAAAGATGACGAATTCTCATTTTGATTTGTTGAAAGTAAAAGAAGCAGTTAGTGTTGTTGAATCTTTTGAAATAGTAAAGGGAAAGTTTTTTTAACAAGCTGAAGCGAGGGACGAAAATTTTTTTTTGCTTCTTTTTGAATTTGGAGTAATCTCTTTCTGTAGATCTAAGGTAATGAATTAGATTTGATGTTTTTAAGTAAAGTTGATTTTTCTCGGTACATTTTATTGATTTTACCCATAATGCACGAAAATCCCCCTAAATACGACAAATTAATAGATTGAATTTTAGTCTGATTTTATTGTGAGATAGAAAAGGCACTCTATTACCCAAATTGACAGTGTTTTCCGCTTTGTTTATGATTGGGGCAATAAGAGATTGAATTTAATAACTAGCCTTCCGTTCAATGTGCTAGCAGAAAATCCAAAAAGTACAAAAATGGCGAGAAAATCTTGAATCAGCTGACACCTGACAACGTCAAGGAATTCAACAATTGAAGTAGATCAGGGATTTGTCATTACTCCTGGTATTGATAGTACTAGTTCAGAAGTCTGTCACGAAGGAAGATATTAAACCCAAAATGGCGGATTGTATCCCTAAAATTGGGGGCAAATGAAAGTCTGATTCCAAAGGAAATCGTCTAGAGGAAACAGACTTTTTCTAATTGGGGTAACACTTTGAAATATACATCTCTATAGAACTTATATAAAAATAATTCCATTCATATTACTTAGGAACATAAGGAGAGATTTATATGTTAGAAGGGAAAATCATTAAATTTTACCGACAAAAAGCGGGTCTAACACAGGAACAATTAGGCAGAGGAATTTGCTCAGTCACTCACGTTAGCAAAATCGAGCGCGGGCAAACGTCTTATTCTTCTGAAATCATCGGATTGTTCTCAGAGCGCTTGCACATAGATATAGAAGAAGGGATTATCCGTCTTGGGAACATGGAGAAACAGCTCCATCGCTGGCATAACTCAATCATTATGCAAAGGATGAAGGCGGTGGAGAAAACTAAAAAAGAGCTAGAAGCAACCCCATTCATCAGCTTTTCTAAATATGATTCCCTGTATCGATTGCTGCAGGCTAGATATTATATCTTGCAGAGTGATTTCGATAAGACATATGTCATTTTGCAGCATATCAAAAGAGACTATCCAGAGCTACCGCCTTATGAAAAGAACCTGCTATTGCACGTATTGGGCATATATTACATAGCTAATTACAATAGCTCAAACACTGAAAATCATCAAAAGGCTGTAAAAGTCTTGAAGGAAATAGATAAGGATGAGTATGGCAACCCTGAATACTATTACCACTTGGCCGTAGCCTATTACTGGATCGATTCCAAAGTAAAGTCCTATGCATTTGCGGAAAAAGCGTTACGGCACTTCAAGGAAACGAATAACTTCTTGAGGGCAATCAACGCTGAGTCCTTGATGCTTCTACAGATTGGGGGAGATATACATCTTGATTTCAAAGAGATGAAGGAATCCTATTATAATCTGATTCATGACAGTGAAACACTGAATGCACCTGATAAAAAAGGGATGCTCCTGAACAACTTAGGCTATCAATACTTTAAAAGAGAAGATTATGCCAATGCACAGAAGCTTTTTAGAGAGGCGCTCCGTATGGCGGAGAAGCCTTCTGTTTTATTTCTTCAACGTCTGCACAATTATTTGAAAAGCTGCTTTGAAGGAAAGCTGCTACGAAAAACGGCAATGCTGAACAAGGCTCAGGAAGGGATGTCCGTGGCAAAAGAATTGGACAACCGTTTATACAAAATATTATTCAAGCTTCTCATCTATCGTATAGAGGATAAACTTGATCAGTATTACAGCTTCATAGAGAATGATGCTATCCCTTACTTCAAGTCCAACAATCATGCGACTTTAACTAACAGGTACTGCAAGCAATTATACTATCACTTCGTGGAGATGAAACAGTATGAGAAAGCTGTCCAAATTTCAAACATCTTTATGGATGCTATTTCTTAGAGCACAGTTATTTTTCTCCTTCCGATTCTCGAAAAACTCATGCTGACACGAATGCTTATAGGGAATTGAATCTTTATTGTACTCAGAATTGCAGCTTGACGCATTTGTCTAAAATTTTTTGAACTAACAAAAATACTTTTAAAGTGTCACTTATACGTCAGACATAATTAAACCACCGTACATCGAACTGTACGGTGGTATATGGGGTGGGTAGGGAAGTCTTCCCCCTATTTGACTATATATTAGTTGTTGTTATCATCTGTATCGTCGTAATATGTTCCAGCTGTTTGCTCTGCATTAAACTTCCAATCCACTTGTAATTTATCGCCTTGGAATTTGTTTTGATCTTGTCCATTATCTACAAACTCGAACAATACGAACATCTTTTCCTTACCTGCAGCAGGAATTCCATCTGGTTTCGTAGTATTGCCTTCGTACACATCAATTGCAGTTAAATCTGGCTTTTGATTTTGTAGGTCGTATAGTGTTGTCTCAACAATGGGAGTAGTTGCACTGCTCGTGTTATACATAATGGTCACTTTAATATGTTTTGCGAAATCATCAGTATTATCTGATTTCAAATCTTCGACATTATATTTAGTATCTAGTAATACTTTACCAATATCTAATGTACCGTTGTTTTCTAAAGTAAACTCACGATAAATTTCATCGCCTGGTTTAATGTTGTCGATATTTACAACAAAATTAGGATTTACTGCTAAATCTAATGTACCCGCAGCAAATGTGTTCTGTGTATTAACAGTATCGCTAAAGTATGCAAATGTTCCTCCCCCAACTAATGATAATCCTAATGCAGCTGTCATAACACCTTTACTTACCGTCTTTGTAAAGCTCATTCTTAAATCCCCCTTATTATTATTGAATCAAAATTTATTAAACTCTTATGTATTTTTGTAGGTACATAGGAGATATAACCAAATTACAATGCTTTTTTTACTTCTAGCTGTTTAATTGCACCAAAAATGGAACGTAATGCAGAAATGATCAACAGTATACCAGGAACTATTAACAAAAGAGCTGACCCTGCTTTAGAATTCGCATAATTCATTGCATATCCTACATAAGGAATCGTATAGTTCGTGTACTTTCCAACTACATCTTGTGAGGAAACAGTCCATAAATCAGGACCGTCATTATTATCACCTTTTGTTTTATAAGATACTTGTCCATTCGCTTGCTTTACATCCAAAATTCTATGTGTAATTAACTTCTCATCAACGCGAAAAGTTATAATATCACCTTTTTTATAAGAAGAAGAATTTCCTAACTTGATAGAGATGATAGAACCTGTTTGAAATGTAGGTTCCATCGATCCTGATAATACTGTTTTTACTTGGTATCCTGAAATTGTTGGTTCACCTCCTGATACTCGAGAAGAAAGAACAACAAATGCTAATAAACATACGGCAATTAGGAAAACGCTTCTAATGGTGCTACTCACTGCGCTCAATATTTTCTTCTTCATGTTCTGTCACCTCCTCATTATTATTTGAATTCGTTGATGCTTCTTGATTAGATGTTATTTCATCCGGAGATTCAGAGTTGTCTTGATGTTGATTGACTTGTGTATTTTCCTCGGAAGCTGTTTCTTCTGATGTTGTTCCATCTGGAGATTCAGAGTTGTCTTGATTTTGATTGACTTGTGTATTTTCCTCGGAAGCTGTTTCTTCCGATGTTGTTTCATCCGGAGATTCAGAGTTGTCTTGATGTTGATTGGCTTGTGTATTTTCTTTAGAAGCTTTTTCTTCCAGTTCATTTATTTGCAATGTGATAGTAGAGCGAACTGCTTCTAGTTGTTGAAAATCAATCGTTCCTTGTACTTCTTGCAAAATTCTATCTATGTTTTCAAAACCCTTACGTACATATTCAAATGTACGGTTATCAGCTTCTCCTTGATCTTGAATCTGATTATTATATGTGGACATTTCATCATAAACATTCTTTAGTGTGCCTAATTGGAGGTTTAATTCCTGTTCGATTTCTGTGATTTCAGCAAGCCTTTCATATAATGCTTGTAATGATAAACCTGGTGAAGTAGCAATGATAGTTTCAAAGTTGACATGCATAAGCTTTGCAATCTCTTGTGCATATTCCTCTAACTGTTTAATGGTTGCTGGAAAAACAAATGCTGCAGACATTGTTATGGGATCTGATGAAACTTGGCTAGAAAATGACGCTTCTGTTTCTCCTACTATCTGAATTCCTGCATAGAAGGAAACGCAACATAAGCAGGGAAGTATGACAACTCTATTGAATGTTCTCTTCATTTGTACCCTCCTTCGTAAAGCAACTCTATCTTTCTGCCCTCATTATTTCAGAATTGAGAGAATATTTAAATGGGGTTATTTTTATCATAAAACAAGGCGGAATTTTGTCGAAATTGCTTATTGGAGCAGATAAATGCTAATAACCGCATTAAAAATAACCCAATAGGGAGTTGGCTAGAACCGATTGACTTTGTTTAGAATTTTCTAAATAATTCTAATTGTGATATCACATTTTAAAGAAGGGGTGAGTGTATTGAAAAAGAAAGATCAGAAGAAGATGAGTAAAAAAGTTGTTATTCCTGCTGTATTGGCTCTGGCAGTTACATTTGGAGGAATCGTACCAAATGCAGCTACATTTGCTGCTCAACCAGCAAGCGCATCAACTTTACTATTTAAAGCTGAAGGATTAAGTAAGCAAGAGGTTGTGAAAGCTTTCCTTCAATCACAAGTAGCTGGAATTCAAACGAAGGCAACTTCAGGGGATCAATTCAAAATTATTAGCGAGCAAGCGGATAGTACAACAGGTACATACCATGTACGTACTATTGAGCAATACAAAGGAATTCCAATTTACGGTTCTGGACAAGCTGTTGCATTAGATGCAAACAATAATGTGTATGCATCCTTTGGCAAAGTAACACAAAAACAATTAGCGCGTTCAATTATTCCAACCGAAGCATCTATTTCAAAAGATGATGCAATCGCAATTGCCAAAGAAGGTGTTGAATCACAAATTGGTGCAGTAAAGAATTACGATGGAATTGACTCTGAGTTAACAATCTATAATTATGGAGGGCGATCTCATTTAACTTACCTAATCAAAGCATCTACTTCTATTCCAGCGCCTGGATATTTCCATTACTTTGTAGATGCTACAAACGGAGAAGTAATTGATAGCTTCAATGCAATTCATGAGGCTGATGCACCGGCAGTTACTCCAGTAATGGCAAGAGGGTTAGACGTAACGGGTACTATGCAAAACTTTATTGCTGTAAAAGATGCTGCATCTGGTAAAAACTATTTACAAGGTGCTGCTATTGCTGGTGGCACAACCGCTAACCCTAATATTGTATCTGTCAACACTTTCGACGCGAGACGCATGGGTGAAAATTCTTTCATTCTCCTGTCAGCATTTTTTGGATTCACGGGATTTGAAGTAGAAACAAAAACGAACTTCTTTGCAGATCCTGCTGCTGTTTCAGCGCATACAAACTCTATTAAAGTGAACAATTATTATCAAAATATTCACAAGCGTAATAGCTTAGATGATAAAGGTACGGGATTGATAAGTACTGTTCATATTGGGTCGAAGTGGAATAACGCCGCTTGGAACGGAAAGCAAATGTTATACGGAGATGGTGATGGGGTTACATTTAGCTCATTAGCTGGTGGCATGGATGTCGCTGGTCACGAAATGACGCATGGTGTTATTTCAAATACTGCAAATTTAACGTATCAAGATGAGTCTGGTGCCATCAATGAATCACTAGCTGATATTTTTGGCGCATTGTCTGAAATGCATTCTAATGGGGCTACTAGCCCAGCAGAATGGGACATGGGTGAAGATATTTACACTCCAAATAAAGCTGGTGATGGTGGTCTTCGCTCACTAAGTGATCCAAGATCTAAACTTCTTTCTCCGGCATATGGGATGAGAGATAATCGTTATCCAGATCATTATCAAGATCGCTATCAAGGTACGTTAGATAAAGGTGGCGTGCACATTAGTAGTAGCATTAACAACAAAGCTGCTTACTTAATCTCTGAAGGTGGCGAGCACTACGGAGTAAAAGTAACAGGAATTACTCGTTCAAAAACTGAAAAAATCTTCTACCGTGCTTTAACAAAATATTTAGTACCTTCTTCTGGTTTCAAAGAAATGCGTCAAGCTGCTATCCAAGCTTCTAGAGATCTTTACCCAGATAAGAATGGTGTACCATCACTAGAAACTAAAACAGTAATTGATGCATATGATTCTATAGGCGTTCCAGCAGAATAGAAAATGAAAAAACCATGAACGAGTGAGTCTGTTCATGGTTTTTTTCTTCTAGTTTGCTAACAATCTGATAGTTTGCAGAAACAAATAACTATACTCGGTCTTATTAAAGTTGCTGAAGAAAATCTATTTCCTATTTGTTAAATAGATCTTCAGGAACTTCGGCATCCCATGAATTTCTTCTTCGACTAGCATGGAAGTTATTTTGGGAAATATAAAAACCCACTAAACCGAATCCACGTCTCCAGTAATTATATTACTTAAAGCCCGTTCAATTTTCCCTTTTAATTCTTGATATTCTGCAGCATCATACATTTGTATCATGGTCTGACTAATCGATTCTTTCGATTCCCAGTTTTTTAGAGGCAAGAAACTGGTATATATACCGGTGTATTTTTTGCCGTCTTCAAAAGCAGAATCCCGTATTATTACTCCTTGGCTCCGCAATGCATGTAAAAGTTTCAGCCGTTTTTCCTGATGAAGTGGACCCACTTCAATTTTTAACATTAGGCGCTGGTTGCTGTTAACAAACCATGCGATTAACCCTCGGTCTAACCACCATTTTTGCAAAAATACGAAGGTTCTAATTTCAAAGGATACCTCTGGATTTCTTTAAACAGGAGACGGTGAGTACAGTGAAAAAGTGGTTTCAAAAGAAAAACAAAGAATCAACAGAATCAAAGGAATCAAAGCAATCGAAGGAATCAAATGAATCAAATGAAAATCTTTCTGAAATCATGAGTAGATTGAAAAAATCCAGTGATTTTATTAGCTATTCCAATAACAATTCTTCGAATCCTATATATATTTCTTATTGTAGATCGTTGATTGACGTAGAAATATTGCATCGTGATATTCTTGCTCTCATCAACGACAAGCCAATTCAAACGTATGAAGAATTACGGGTTGCCATTTCGGTTGAAAATATCATTATTACAAATGAGATTGATAAAATTGAAAAATTGATATTAGTTGGATTTGTCATGATTCAATTGGATGAAAAGGATAATATGTGCGCGTTAGTAAGGGCGGAATTGCAAATTGGTCGCAATATTTCAATCCCTGAAGTGGAATTTAGCGTTATTGGACCAAAAGAATCATTTGTAGAATCGTTAGATAGCAATCTTAATCTGATTCGTAAACGACTGCCTATATCTGATTTGCAAATTAAAGAGGTAATGGTTGGCACACTTACAAAAACGAGAGTGGCTGTTCTTTATATTGAAAAAATTGTAGATAATGAAAACGTGAACACTGGGAAAAGTTTGGTCAACTAATGGGAAAGCTTAGTTAAATATAATACTTTTAGTTATGTGATAATATTAGGTTTATTAAATAAAGCCAAAGTAGGGAAATCAAATTGGAATTTATTACAGAAAAATTAGTATTTATATTTTTATTTATTTTTATAATCCACTCAATAGAAACGCTGGCCTACGCCGTTAGGTTGTCGGGTGCAAGGGTGAAAATGATTGCTTCTGCTTTATCCTTATTTAATCTGATGGTCATTGTTTCTAGATTAGCAAATATGATGCAACAGCCATTTACGGGGAGTCTAATAGATACGGCACCTAAAGAAAACACTTTAGAGTTTGTTGAAAGTCAATATAGAGTTCTTATTGGTGCTTCAACATTGGGCACATTACTTGGCATTTTTCTACTTCCTACTTTTATTGCCATATTTTCAAGAGCTATAATCCATTTATCAGAAGAGAAAGGGTCAATTCCAGCTTTAGCTAAAAAGGGACTAACCCTGGAATACATGAGGCGAGGATTAAAGCATTTTAGTTTACCTAAGCTTGCCTATTTGAAAGATATTAAGATAAAAGAAATCCCTATTAAATTATTTTTAGTCAATATGATAATAACTGCAATATATACAATCGGGGTATTATCTGCATTGTACGCAGCATTATTAGCACCAGATAGAGCTTCAACTGCTATTATGGCATCTGGGCTAATAAATGGTATTGCTACTATTCTTCTTGTGATATTTATTGATCCTAAAATTTCAGTTCTTGCCGATGATGTAGTCAATCAAAGGGGAAATTACCTTTCACTAAAAAGCATTTCTTTAATGATGATTACTTCAAGACTATTTGGGACATTACTTGCACAATTATTATTTATACCAGGTGCTAAATATGTAGCTTGGTTTACTAAATTTATGAACTAAAAGCTATCAAGATTCTTCACTAACAGCTCACCTTTTACACATGCAGCCTTCCTCTGTGGTATAGCGCTCGCTTTTGCTAGATGGAATGCCAACGGGTGCTTCGTATTATAAGGTTAACCAGTTTTTATTGGTTGACCTTTTTTTAGTAGGGTTTAAGTAGTGGGTGGACAGTTTAGTTGACGGCATCATTGCCCCACTCACCCGCACGTTCTACGCTGGCATCTGCTTAGTTGAAGAACCGGCTGCCTTTATAGGACTGCTTTTTCTTATGGATTATAAAGTTGAATACTTCCTATTCGGGTGTTATCTCAACCTGTAGGGGCCCATTTTGGATTCATTAAATGATTTTATACACAAGGAGGTCTTGGAATAAAATCCAAGACCTTTTTTTGATTAAGTAATCACAGCAGGACGGTTTTTTTCCTTACTCTTGAACTTGGGAAGAACAGAACAGCATCCAACGGGGACTAACCTCGTTTGATCATCAAGAGAGTTTCTAGGTAGGTGCACCTTTAATCTATTGCGCGGGAAACTCTATATATCGAACCGCAAGTCCACTGGCTTTTTGATACTGAGAGGTTTTTCGATAATATTGAAAAAGCTCCTTTTCATAGAGGGTGATTAAAATGCTATTCCCTGTTTCCCGTAAATGGGGGAGGAATGTGTTTTCTAAAAATCGGTAATAGTCCTTTTTATCTTCATCATGCAATAGAATTTCTAGCATATGGAACACATATTCATAGGTTTTATTTTGAGTTTTATTAGCAATCTCCTGTCCATCACAAATACATTTTTTTAATTCTTCCTTGTTATTTAGATTCTCTATGTGGAGACAACTGTGTACGTATCCTCTTAACGCGCTTAGTTTTAAAAGAGGATTTTGGAATGATTTACACATTTCAAGTACTTTTTTATATACGTCAACTGCTTCTTTGTAATATTCCTTTGAAAAGTATTCAACTCCTAAATTGTGCCATACGTTAATTTCCTTTGCCTCTTCTTGATAAGTTCGGCAGCTTTTAATTAACGACTGATATTGCTGAACTGTATCTTCGAAATGATCAAGGTCGTTAGATCCCATTTGTGCTAACATTAGCATTTCTGAATCCAGTATTCTTTTGAAATTATTCGTTTTTCGAAAATAAGATAAGGCAAGATTTCCATAATAGTAGGACTTTACTTTAGCATTTGTGTAATGAGAAGCAGACGCAAGATGAAAATAAAATTCATGGTTATTGTACTCCATCGGGTTAATATTCTTCAGATGATGAATTGCTTCTTTACTTTTATTTAAAGTAAGGTAATACATTCCCAATGTATGTTCCAACAAATTTTTTTCATAACGATCCAACTCATTCCAATGAGCTTGACAGCTCTTTAAAATGTCTTTTCCTTTTTCCATATCCCCTTTTAATAAGAAATAGCGTGCTACTAGGATACGATAAAAATGATGTGCTTCTGATATATGGACAAAAGTGTTGTCTTCGATTTCTTGTTTGAGAAGTTCTATATCTGCCATCTGTTGTTTGACCATTACATCAAGCCATTCATTCAGCTTCTTTTTCAATCTTTCATATTGTTCTAATTCTTTTTGTAAATCGATGTTAAGTCGCTCACAAATAAGGTTGATAATTTCCTTTGAACATTGCGTAAGTCCACGTTCAATTTTACTTACATGAGTGACAGAACAAATCCCTTTTCCCAGTTGTCCTTGAGTCAAACCAGCTCGTTCACGATACAGTTTAATAATTAATCCTTCATCCATGTACCATCAACTCCTTTATTCTGTTTTACATGTAACATGTTTAGAAGAAATAGATATATCAGATGTCAGTTTTTCACATAAAGGCTAGAAAGCTAGGAGGTACAAAGCTTTAATCCGACTAACCCATTTGGAAAACTAGTATTTGGGGTAATTAATAAGAAGAATATGCTCTATCAAAATATTATTTGTAAGAAGATGTAAGTTTTGGAGGCGCTTTTATCTAGTGAAAATAAATTATTTTACATATTTTAGTTAAAGTGTTATAAGTAAATTCCTATTTATTTCCAACTGATTGCAACTGATTACCCCGATTTACTTCCTATTAGGAGAATACTACAATTATATATGAAAGATTCTTAATTTTAAAACTATTAAAAATTGAGAAGTAAATATTTTTTTGTTTTTTTGTAAAAAACGGGGAAGGGTGAAAAAAATTGAAAAAAAGAAGAAAATTTCCGTACAAGGTATTTGCAACGACGACTTTAACTGCCATGTTGTTAACGACAACAGTGTTTGCGGAAGGGCCACAGAATAATTCGGTTTCCTCTCCAAATGTAGAGGAGATTGCGAAGCAAGGATTGAAAATTTTCCAAGATGAACAAAACCAAGCTGCTGAAGAAGCAGCGGATAGGCTTGGATATAAGAATTTGAAAAAAGACGGCTTAGCTAAACCGTATAAGCCGGATGAAAAGGTGCGTTTGATTGTGGAGGTAGAGCAGCCAATAATATTGGAAAAATCTATCCAAAACAAAAAGACGCAGTATAAACAAAAACAAGATCAAGTAATTGCACAAATTTCTAAGGAAAAATCAGCTTCTAAAGTAAAGCATCGATTCTATGAAAGCTTTAACGGCTTTAGTATGGAAACTGAGTTTAGTAATGTAAAAGAAATTCAGGCAACTCCAGGTG
This sequence comes from Paenisporosarcina sp. P5_A11, assembly GCF_056400705.1. Classification (NCBI taxonomy): domain Bacteria; kingdom Bacillati; phylum Bacillota; class Bacilli; order Caryophanales; family Caryophanaceae; genus Paenisporosarcina; species Paenisporosarcina sp. P5_A11. Next base: position 10,279 of record NZ_JBFUKT010000044.1, on the reverse strand, counting down.
TTATAAACGTGCATATCGCAAGGACGTTCCAACCATCTATGGGGGCAAGCAAAGAATTGGTACAAGCACAAAAGGTATGGGAACAATACGGATATGAAGGAGAAGGATTGCTTGTTGCGATTGTCGACTCCGGACTAGACTATACTCATAAAGATATGACGTTGACGAAAAAAGGAAAAGAAAAAGAGAAGTGGACGCAAGAGAACATTCAAGGGGAACTCGCAGAAACAGCAGTAAACGAAGTATGGTACAGCGACAAAGTTCCGACAGGTTATGACTGGGCTGATAAAGATACAGACGTAATTCCACGCGGTCAATATGGAAGTTCACATGGTATGCATGTTGCAGGAACTGTAGGAGCTAATGGTGATGAAGCAAACGATGGAGTACAAGGGGTTGCACCAGGTGTGCAGTTGTTGGCAGAAAAAGTTTTCTCCGATAATGGCGGTGGAGCTTATGAAGATGATATCATCGCAGGTATCGAGCACGCGGTAACATTGAGCGCCGATGTTATCAACATGAGCCTTGGTTCTGATGCGGGATTCGTTGGCGAAGAGAACGACCCAATTCAAAAAGCAATTCGTCAAGCAACTGAACAAGGAACGCTAGTTGTTGTAGCAGGTGGTAACGCTGCTTACAGCACAAAAAACAATCTCTTGCCTTCTTCCGAAAAACCATATGCTGAGAATCCGGATATTGGTACAGTTGGAGAACCAGGAGTAAGCCCTTATGCGTTATCTGTTGCTTCCTATGAAAACACAAAAATGCATAAGACCACGCTGGCAGAAGAAAACGGTTTACAGCTTCCGTACCAAGACCAAACGCAATTTAATTTTAAACTCTCCAGAGTACTAACACCTAGTGAAAGCTATGAAATGGAGTATGTAGGGGAAGGAAGAAAGGCAGATTTCGCTGGAAAAGACGTCGCAGGCAAAATAGTAGTTGCGAAACCGCAAGTACCCTATGCATTTTATTCTTATATTCAAGTGGAAGCAAAGAAGAATGGTGCGAAAGCAGTTATTCTAGTACCGCCAACCACGATGGCAGATTTCCCATATCTAAATTTCAGCTATCTATCTACTCCAGCTGCTACAACAAGTAAGGTAGCAGGAGATGCGTTAATTGCAAAACTTACAAGTGGTAAAATTGTTAAGATGAATATGACAAAGGGTATATGGCTTGATAATCCTGATAAAAATACCATTTCCGACTTTTCATCTGTCGGAACACCGCATACGTTAGACTTTAAACCAGAGCTTTCAGCACCGGGCGGCAACATTTATTCAACAGTTGCGGGCAATGAATATGAGGTCATGAGTGGAACATCCATGGCAACTCCTCATGTTGCAGGTGGTTCGGCATTGTTAATGCAAGCATTATATGAAAAAGGATTATCTCATTCAAAGAATACAGCACTAACGGCAAAAATCGCATTGATGAATACAGCGCAGGTAGTACAAGATCCGCGAACAAATAATGAAGTACCGTACTCACCGCGTGTACAAGGATCCGGCTTAATGAAAATTCAAAATGCAATTAAAACACCTGTTATTGTGACAAGCAAGGATACTCCGTTAGAGCAAGCCGGAGCTGTAGCGTTAAAAGAGATTAATAAAAAAAGTACGAACTTCAAGTTGAATGTGGAAGCCTTAAAAAATGTAGATGTAAAAGATTTAGAATACACGGTCTTTGTAGATGTTTTGACGGATGGAAAAGAAACAAAAGAATTTGACTTAGACGAAGACGGGAAATTGGATTCTAAAGAATATTTAACTTTAACAAGCAAGCGTATAAAAGGTGCTATTTCATCTATAAATGGCGAGAAAGTGACACATACACAAGGTGCGAAATTGAAAATTAAACCGGGTCAAGAAAAGAACCTAGACGTAAAACTTGTATTACCTGAAAGCTTGGAGGAAGGGACGTTTGTTGAAGGATTTGTTCGCCTAGTGCCAACAGGCAAGAACAGCAAGGCGGCAGTTCCGTTAACCGTTCCGTATATGGGCTACTATGGAGATTGGGATCAGCCGCAGAACGTTGATCCTGTTGCATGGGATAAAGATGCATTCTTAGGATATACCGTGCTTTGGAACGATGAAGGAGCACAATTCCCGTTGGGATATGACCCTTATACCGGAACCTTTAATATGGACCGAATTGTCATTTCACCAAACTTTATCTTACCAGGTGTGTACCCAACATTTACAGCACTTCGCAACTTAAAGAAGACAGAAATGTACGTGGAGAATGATAAAGGAAAAATGGTTCAAGACCTAGGCGATTTCAGTGAATATACTGGGAAACCGTGGAAGTTCCGTAAAAATGTTATGGCATACGGTGATTATATGAATAGTGGTTATTTATGGGACGTAAAAGACCAGGCAGGACAAGCAGTCAAGGATGGCACATACAACTTTGTTATTAAAACAACACTAGATTACCCGAATGCGAAGCCACAAGAAGTGAAGCTTCCAATCCATGTTGATTCTGTTGCCCCAGTTGTATCTGATATTCAAGTGCAGCCAAAAGAAGGACAGTATGAAATTTCTTTCAAGGCAGTGGACAACGAGGGAGGTAGCGGATATAACGCAGCAATCATTTGGTATAACGGTAAGTATGAATCCATACAGCCGGGACAAACTTCTTTACTAGTAAAAGAAGAGCCGAAGAGTGTGGTAGTGTTAGGTGCAGACTATGCTTTTAACCACAGCTATACGGTTTGGGGAGATCCTTCTTATATTAATGAAGAAATGCTTGTAAGTTATTTCTCCGTGTATCCAAACAATAACGTAAACACAACCACCCCTGCCCAAATTAATGCGTTTGCCAGTAACCGTGTGAACTGGACAATAAACGTTAAAGATGTAAACGGCAAGGTAGTGGACACGATTGTAGCTGAGAATGAGCATGAAATTCACTTGAAATGGACTCCAGAAGCGGATGTTCCAAGCGGTACGTATACAGTTTCAGCAGAAGTAGTAAACAAGCAAGGCTTTAAAGTAACGACAAGTCCGCAAACAGTAACTGTATTGCAGCAATAATTAAAAATAAGAGCCGGTCTCACTATTACTATTTTTTCCTCTTTTCAACTTGCTCAATTACAAGATAACCATATGTAAGTAATTCGCCAACACCAGTGGATCAAGTGAATGGAAAAACACTGGAAGATATTCTCAAAGAGTTAGGCGTAGCTTTGTAAAACAAATGGCGACAGTCTTTATCGCTGTTCCGAAAAGTATTAATATAAAACAGCCCAAAGCATTTTATTAAAGTGAAAAGGCGATTTTCCCAACACTAAGGGGAAATCGCCTTTTTTGAACCTTCAATTAATGAAAAGCAACTTGTAAAACCCCGATTATTGACCCTTGATTACACTTTCCCTCAATTTACCCTATTTGAAAGCAGTATTTTCAGCCGGAATATAAAATTCAAACGTAGTAGAAGGCTGTGAATGAACGAGTGTGTCATTTATTTTCCGAATGGTCAATATTGCGTTTACTGTATACATTCCAGCCGGCACTCTCTCCGCTTCATTCGTTTTGTAATTCCAGATACTTTCAAATTGAATTTGTTCTCCTTTGTTTAACGTTTTATATTGAAGTGCTTGGAGAAACATTTTCCCTTTACTAAAATGATACACTCGTTCTCCTTGGGCATTATACACTGAATAGTCATAAGACTGACTCGTTGGAAATTCTAGAATTATTGGCTGCTCACTATTATTTTTAACTGTAAAAGTAAACGTAGCTTGATCTGCATCTACAGTGACTTTTCCATCCCATTTCAATTCTGTTATGACCGTAACCTCCGTATTTAAAGTTTTATGGTTCCTTACGACGAAAATCATCCGAAAATTGGACAGCAATTCTCCACGAAATGATACTCCTTACTTATCAAATAATGATTAAACGAGTTCGTTATTTTTTCGGTACTTCTCCAAAATAGGCAATGCATATTTATTAGCTAGGTTCTTTTCTTCTCTTTCCATATAATAGTCAAATAATTTTATCTCATAAGTCTCAGCTGCAAGGGCATAACCCATCTGCTTAAAATACGGATAACCCTCTGTCTCTAGATAATGGTAATATAGTTCTTTTTGATTTTGAATCTTATATATATGTAACTGGAAATAATGTTTAAACATGGTATCCATTAATTTAGTAGCTAGCGAGAAACCCTCATTGGCTAAACGCAACAATTCTGTGTCAGACGTTAACCCAAGCTTTGTGGAGGCATTCAAATATCCTTCCAATGACACTAAATACTGTGAATTGGATGGCTCTAATATTTTCAAGGCCTTCCTATAGTTTTCAACAGCCTTGTCATAGTACCCATACCTAAATTGCTGATAGGCAAAATTGTGGAGGAGTTTGGCTTTTTGATCGTCTAAACTCAAATCGTCAGCCATCTCAATTAATCTAGGATACCCTGAATCCTTTTCGTCAAAATATTCTTCTTGCTCAACTTGAATCAGCATCAACATCTCTGTTTCGATTATTCGAGTAAAACTATGTGCTTTTGTAAAAAAATGAAGAGCCTTATTAGCGTAATAATATGCTAATACTCGGGAATCCATGCAATGGTAGGCAATAGATAAATGGTAATAATATTCGGGATTGTTGTAATACGTTAGGTTAATTTTTTTTAAATAAGAAATTGCTTCACTATATTCTTTTTGGTAATTTAAACAAAATTCTCCTTTAATGTGTAATAGCATATTTTGATCGTACGGAGTAAGATTTTGCCAACTATCCATTTCTTTAATCAAGGTCTCAGCAAGTGTACTTTCCCCAATCAATAAATAATACCTGGTAAGTATCAGCGTATTGGAACGATAAAAATCAGGTATTTGTAAGAGAACAATGCCCTCCAATTGATGCTTAATGTTTTCCGCTTTTGCGTTCAGTTTTAGAATTATAGATTCATGCCATTCTTTTAATAACAAATCCACTCTCAAGTAGGTATCAATCTCTTCATTCATGTCTATGCGAAGCCTCTTGGACAATACCTCTATTGTATCTTTTGATACTTCTGTAAGACCCCGTTCAATCTTGCTTACATGCGTTTTAGAACAAATGCCTATCCCTAACTCTGATTGCTTCAAGCCTTGAAGTTCACGGTGAAATTTGATGATTTTTCCTTGAATCATGATGACCTCCTTCTTGCAAATCCCAATAAAATCCGAGTAAGAACCAAGAACCCCAATTCTAAGTTACTATTTTAGGGATTTTTCTACTTATTTTGTTGAGAAACACTCCTTTTTCATATTTTTATTGATTTTATTAGACATACGGTCGTAACAAAACCCCCATTGCCAGTAAGTGGGGAGAAAGGTACTCTTTGATTATCATACTAATTATATATTTATTATGAATATTTAATAAGTATTAAATTTTTTTTAGATTCATTGATTAGCTGCATTGAAGCGTATATGCATGTTTATTTTGCTCATATCGTGTCTTCAGCTACTCACTTTTTATTTGAAAAATCCGAATTTCAAGGAGTTGAAGTCTATTAAACTATTTTTTTATAAGCATCCTTATGCACTCAAATTCATAATAACCTAATAGTTTTAGAAGAGGAGAATAATTGATGAAAAATCCAAAGTTAAAGAAGTTTGTTGCGACTATGGCAGCAACGGCAATGTTATCCGTTCCTGCCATTCAAGCTATTGCAAACGATCCATCTTTCAATAATCAAAAAGCCTTCAATGTAAAAGCAGTTGATACAAACTCGACTGGTGAGCGCTCTGATTCTAGCAAAGGCAAACATGTCATAACACTTATTACAGGCGATGTTGTTACAGTGACAGATCTTGCAGAAGGAAAGAGTGTCATAACTGTCGAACCTGCTGATAAAGCCGGTGACGGAGCTCGTATTATGACAGTCGGTAAGGATACTTTTGTTATTCCTAATCAAGCGATGTCATATTTAGCTTCCGATCTTCTGGATAAAGATTTGTTCAATATCACGGCACTCATTGCTAACGGTTATGATGATGTGAAGCGATCTACCCTGCCCGTGATAGTCCAATATGCTCCAACAAAATCTCGTTCCAAGGTTGCTTTGCCTGCTACTCCTGAGGGATCTGAGCGTACTCATGTTTTAGAAAGTATTGGAGGTGTTGCAGTATCTGCGGATAAGGAACAAGTTAAAGCGTTCTGGAACGATATTACTCAACGTTCAACAGAAGCGAAGGGTATCTCACCAATGGGAGCTTCTTCTCTAGAGGAAATAGTGCAATTGAATGATGGTATTGAGAAAATCTGGCTGGATGGTCGTGTAAAAGCGAACCTTGAACAAAGTGTTCCGCAGACTGAGGCACCAAAGGCTTGGGCATCCGGTTACGACGGAAAGGGAGTTAAGGTAGCCGTACTTGACACTGGCATAGATACAGAACATCCAGATGTGGCTGGTCAGCTAGATGAGGCTGTGAGCTTCGTTCCAGGGGAAGATGTGCTCGACCACCATGCACACGGTACACATGTAGCATCCACTGTACTTGGAACAGGATCTGCATCTGAAGGACTCAATAAAGGGGTAGCCCCAGGAGCACGCTTACTTGTAGGTAAGGTGCTTAGTAATGAGGGTTATGGTCAGGATTCCTGGATTATTGATGGAATGGAATGGGCTGCCCACAATGCAAAAATTGTTAGTATGAGTTTAGGTGGCACGGAGCCTAGTGACGGAACTGACCCAATGGCTCAAGCAGTGAATCAACTTAGTGAAGAGACAGGTGCATTGTTTGTTATTGCTGCCGGAAACACTGGCGCTGAAGGTATTGGTTCACCTGGAGCTGCAGATGCTGCACTTACAGTTGGTGCAGTTGACAAGTCTGATAGTCTTGCTTGGTTCTCCTCTAGAGGTCCGAGATTTGGGAATTCAGGATTAAAGCCTGATCTAGTAGCTCCTGGTGTAGGAATAGTAGCTGCCCGTTCCCATTTATCAAGTCGAGGTAGCGGTTCTTATCTCAGTCTTGACGGTACGTCCATGGCAACACCTCATGTAGCTGGAGCTGCAGCCATTCTCTCACAGCGCCATCCTGATTGGACAGGTTCTCAACTGAAGGATGCCTTGATGAGTACGACAAAGAAGCTGGATAACATTAAACCGTTTGAGGGGGGAACTGGCCGTCTTGACGTTGCTGCAGCCACATTTGGTACTGTACGTGCCACAGGATCCTTGGACTTTGATTTCTTTGATTGGCCGCATGAAGGCGACGTTCCTGTCGAAAAAATTGTTACGTATACCAACGATAGCGACAAGTCTGTAACACTGGATCTCTCAGCAACTTTTACAGATAACGACGGTTCAGAGACACCTGCTGGTTTATTAACACTTTCAGCTAATAAGGTTACCGTACCAGCTAAAGGAAGTGCTGAAGTTTCAGTGACACTTGACCCTGAACTTGCTGCTCTAGGAAGCCGATATCAAGGACAGCTTTCTGCCGATGTAGACGGCCAAACGGTTGCACATACGGCAATGGCTGTGATGAAGGAAGAGGAGAGATATTCTCTTACAGTTAATGCAACAGATCGTGACGGATCTCCTAACAGAACCATTATTTCTCTTGTTGGTCAGAATAAAGAGCCAGATTTCTATGTAGTTGAGGGTACAAAGGAATTTCGACTCCCAGCTGGAATCTATTCCGTCATGTCATTGATGGATGTCGATGTGAACACGGACCACGCAGGTGTTGCACTCGTTGGTAATCCTGAAGTTAATCTGAACGAATCAAAAACTGTTGAACTTGACGCTCGTAATGCACGTGAATATACAGTAAACGTTCCGGAAAAGAATGAAGCAAGTTTTAGGAGAATGGAATATTACCGCACATTTAATGGATCAAAAACTATAAATGCCATGTACATTTTGCCGGTATGGGTGGATAAAATGTACGCACAGCCAACTCAAACCGTTATAAATGGAGAACTCGATATGTCCACACGCTGGCGCCTTATCAAGCCGTTATTGACCATTAACTTCAATGGAAATGAGCTAGATGATATACCACAGGTAGGAAGCAAACTTTTAGAAGGTAAACATAATTTGGATGCTGTTTATGCAGGAAAAGGAGCTCCTGAAGATTATAAACGCCTCAATGCGAAAGGCAAGGTCGTTTTAGTTGATCGCAGTGATGAAATTTCTGGCTCTGAACGTGCAGCAGTAGCCCATGCAGCAGGTGCAAAACTTTTAATTACAGTTAACGATGGCCCAAGGGAGCTTAGTGAATGGGTTGGAATTGAAAATGAAGATTTTACACTTTCAGATGCCCCTATAGCCGTTGCTTCTGTTAGCGCAACAGAAGGCGATAAACTTATTAAAGCTGCCCGTTCTGGAAAATTAAAATTAAATGTTGAGGGTACACCCGACACACCATATGTTTATGATCTTGTAGAAGGACACCAAAACGTTGTTCCGAAGGATTTGACCTATTCTCCTAACAAGAGTGAGCTTGTGAAAATTAATTCTCAATATAAATCAGACCGCTCAGCTCCAGGAGCAGAATTCCGTTGGGATATTCGACCATACAGCACATATGGAGCTGGATTCCTTTATAATTTATCCCTTCCTTCTGTTCGCACCGAGTGGGTGTCAGCCCAGGAAGGCACATCTTGGTACCATCAGGCAAACGTACTTGACGGCTCTTGGGAAGTACGGCAACCAGTAGTCAAATACAAGCCGGGTCAGCATCTGAATGAGGAATGGTTTGCACCAGTTGTACGTCCTCGCTTCGGAGAGGGTTACTGGACGCCTAAACGTTCAGGAAATTACATGCAATTTAATGTTCCTGCTTGGGCGGATTCAGGAGTAGGGCATACGGGGTCAGTTAATACTTATCCCCAAGAGCAAACACTGAAACTATATCAAGGATCTACTCTAGTAAGAGAACAAAATGGGGCACAAGATCTCCATGTATTCAATAATTTCCCAACGGAAAATACTCAGTATCGCTTGGTAAGTGATGCAACTCGTGATGCGGAGCGGTGGGCAACATCTGTTAGCACACATACAGAGTGGACTTTTTGGTCTAAACAGCAAGAAGTATATAATACAGATCTTCCGCTGATTTCACTGGATTATGAAGTAGAAACCGACATGAGCGGAAATGCATTTACAGGACACACAACCAAGCTGAACTTGACCGCATCACAATTGGCTGATGCACCTGGAAATGGAAAAATCGATTCCGCTTCTCTGGAAGTATCGTTTAACGAAGGCGAGTCGTGGAAAAAAGTGAAATTGGTTCGTGAAGGAAATGGCTGGACAGCCGATATTAAGAATCCTAGTAAGAGTGAATCCTTTGTCTCACTCCGAGCGAGTGCATGGGATGATGCAGGCAACCGCATCGACCAGGAGGTTATTAAAGCTTACGGATTAAGGTGAAAACTAGAATAATGAATATAGAGAAGTTTTAACAAAACGACGCCCTTAGAATCTATCGGTTCTAAGGGCGTTATTATTAATTGACAACACCATTGAAAAATCAAAATCAATAAATTTGGAGATTTGACGAAAAGTTAGTTTGTTTATTGATTTAACAAGGTTAACACACACATTCATAGCATTTAATTTATTAAAATAAAAAAGGGAAAAGCGATTTAGTGCTTTTCCCTTTTCTGTTTTCATTTTGCAGTGCCGTCTTTACAGGGCTTTTTCATAGTCAGCCACTGCATATCAAGACGAAACTATCTTCATGGACGTGTAAAATCTTTCAATCCTCGGTCCAGACGTTAAACTTAGTAACTCAATAATCCTTTATAACTATGTAAAACCCCATCTTATGAACAATTTCATAAGGTTATTTAGAATAAACCTACAATAAATAAGCTGTTTTAGAGGTTTTATTTAATCAACTAGATAAAAAGACCTTGAATAAAACCCCAATAGCCATAAAAAGAAATGCAAACTATAATCTTACTAACATTGTGAAAAAGGAAACCCCAACTTGAAAGACAACATTATTAAATAGAAAACCCAATTAAAATTAAGGAGAAATATGGAAATTTTACATGATAAAACATTGATAGAAATATACAAAAAAGCAGTTGTAATAATATAAACAAAGATTTTCTTTATATTATTACAACTGAGATGATGGGAAGAGGTTTTTCTTTCGACATTGAGATAGACTCTTGAGTACTCTATTATGTGAAAGAAAATCTTTGTTTATATTATTACAACTGCTTTTTTGTATATTTCTATCAATGTTTTATCATGTAAAATTTCCATATTTCTCCTTAATTTTAATTGGGTTTTCTATTTAATAATGTTGTCT
>NZ_JBFUKT010000043.1:0-22666 GCF_056400705.1 Paenisporosarcina sp. P5_A11 | reverse complement strand
CCACGAGACTTTTTATTTCGTCTAATGCAAACTGGGGATCAAATGCTTAACGGTAAGGTCGATCTTCTGTCATGGCGTCAAATGAGTCACTAACTGCGATAATACGAGATTCCAAAAGGATTTGATCCCCTGTTAACCCGTATGGATAACCACTCCCATTTAAACGCTCATGGTGTTGTTCAATAATGGGAAGGATTTCTTCATATTGATTGCCTTTAATCATTTCAACACCATCAACTGGATGCTTCTTTACAATAGAAAATTCTTCATCACTAAGGAAAGTTGGTTTATTTAAAATATCCTCAGGAATATTAATTTTCCCAATATCATGTAAAAAAGATGCGGTATTGATATTATCCACTTGAACCTTATTCAAATTCATTTTTTTGGCAATTTTCACAGCGTTATTTGCTACACGATCACTGTGCATATATGTATAACGGTCTTTCAACTCTACTTGTTTTACAACTTCCATAAGGGAGGATATTTCATTACTCAATGAATCAAATATAGGCTCTGTAGTAACCCAAAGTAACGTCACATTTGATAATGCAGTAAAGTGTATAGGCTCAATAAGTCCTTTAGCTGAGAAATAATCTTGAGGACCCAAAACTAACTTTTCATTATCAACTTCACAAACGACTTCACCGGATAAGATCAAATAAAATTCCATAACTTCCGGGTTATCAGAAGGATAAATATAAAATAATCTATCTTTTTCGATTGATTGTAATAATACTTCCGTTCCGTCACCACGGGTTAGTAGGCTGATATCATTTGTATCATACTTAACCCTTTCGAGAGATGATCCTTTTTTACCCATTTTAAATCCTTCCAACTTTTCCACCCCAAATACAGATATTAAAAGAGTTCTTTGCTTGAACTCTTTTTATAATCATGCATGATTATATTAATTTACTAATTTCTTCCCACTACTTTAATAGGATCGATCCATACAGATCTGTCAGCAAATTCTACTAACACCCAGCTACATTCAGCTACGATACCATATTCCGCAGCTTCAGCTATTGTGTCTTTTGACGTTTGAAGTGTCACATCATAAACTTCTGTTATGATTTTATCAAGTTGCTCATTATATGTGTTGGTTATTTCGACCATTTCTTCCTTAGCTTCTATTTTCCCAACTTCTAAAAGATAGTTTTCCTGTAATTTATCTGCATCTTCAACAGCTTTTTCAATCTGTTCGTCAATTTCCACATTAGCATGTCCAATTAATTGAAGACCTTCAGCTTGATCGTCATCTGTTGTAGCACTTACAGTCGTGCTTAACCCCATAAATAATGATGCTGTTAATAGAATCGCAAAAATTTTCTTCAAAAAATAACCCCCAATGATGAATTTTATAAATAAAAGTGCATATTGATAGATAATGTAAATCTATTAGTTCTTAAAGGGTCATTTTGCAACTAAAAAGCGAAGCCCTACTCAAAATGTGCCTCTTTAGCTCTATATCTACATCCCCTCAATGAAAATATATTCGATTCTTTTTTTATTATATAAGAAGTTACGTCCTAAATACACATTTATTTGTATTATTCTGTCTAATTATACTTTCTAAAAAACCTTTAGCTCAGATATTCAATTGTTTCCAAATCTCCTGGTAGTTCATATTGACTATAGGTTCGTCCTTTATAAGACGCTCACGGATGCCAGCAACGAGCTCATTTTCCTGTTCATGTCCATTTGAGAGATCGATTTTCTTGTGAAAAACGCCGTAAAGTGTATAATCACGCAACTTCAAGAACAGTGGCAAGCGCTCTAGCCATTCAAGCGTCATTGGTCGAACGCTAACATAACCTTTTAGAAAATGCGTTAGAAATTCGGTTCCGAACGCTGAACGCTTTTCAAGTGTTTCTTCTCTATACTTCCACCAGGTCGAGTAATATAGAGGAATCGCAATATCGCTGATGAAATAGAAATACATGGCATCATCGAAGTCGAACACGTGTATATCCCCTTCATAATAAAAGAAATTGCCCATATGTATGTCTGAATGTATTAATCCAAATGTTTCTTTTGTTTGAGGTAGCTGTTGGATGTTGGCAACAAGTTGTCGGTTACCTATGATGATCGCTTCGTCTTCATTCGCATCAATAAAATTTTCAAGCTCAATTAAATCATCTTCATCCCATTGCAGACGTTCTGTTTCTGCATCTTGATAATGCTCTGTTGCTAAGTGCATTTTTGCTGTAATGGCTCCCCATTTTCCAAACAATTCCGGCCCGAATTCTGGACTGTTCATTTTGACTGAAGTCCCTGGCGCTTTATCGAACAAGCAGACGTAAAAGAATGAATCTTCGACTGGCAATACTTCCACAAGCTCGTCATTTTTTGACGTATGCACAAGTGACACATGAATGTCGTGACCATGGAGGAAGTTAATCCACTTTAGTTCGCCTTCTACTTCTTGTTTCGAGCGATGCGAAGAGTGCGTCAATCTCAGAATATAAGGCGTACCGTTTCGTTCTACTTCATAAACATAATTCTCAAAGTCCCCTAGCTTTTTGGCATTCGTCGCATTTGCTCCGTAGCGAGCTGCCGCTTCTTTCAGTACATCCTCGGTAAATAGTTTCTCCACCCATTGTTCCATGGTATTTCCTCCTCATTTTCAATAATTTATCTAATTCTTCGCTTCAATGACTCCTATCTTATTCCCAAACTTCCTTCAAGGTATTTCTGAATAAAACATTCAATTTTTCAGTAGGATCATCAATTTCGATGGAAAGGGTTTTGACGTATGCTTCCAAACGTATCATTTCACTTTCCAGGAAATCATTGATTAGTTGAATCCTTGGCTCCAAATCCATTTCATCCCCAGCAATTTTACGTTTTAATAGAAGTTCGATTTCACGTTTCAAATGATGATCGGATACCATTGTATCGACTAGTTCATGAAAACCGATGGGCGGAACTGTTTGCTTCTCTTCAATCCACTTACATGCCAAAATTGGCCGTAGTACATAAAAATATTTTTTTATCTTCACATTTGTTCCCTGCAAAAATTCCCGATAATTCTTTTTGGCCATATTTAAGTAATGGTAGAGTGTCGCATTTGAGTAAAATACCTGCGGCTCCAATTCCCGCATTTGGTCAATGAATGAATAGGCTTGATAATAGACAATCTCACTTTTCATCCACTCTAATAGTGGTGGATTACTCTTGCGAAAAAGTCGTAAAGCCTTCGTGATTTCCCATCCACTGATATCCAGCAAATCATTTATGGGTACTTCGATAACGTCTCTTTTCTCCCCAATGCCTTGTGGGTCAATCGACAAATACCAATCTGATTGATGTATATATATAAATCGCACATCATAGTCACTGTCTTTTGAAGGAAATCCCCATGCCCGACTACCTGACTCAACTGCATATAAGACCTTAACTTGATATTTCTCTTCAATTTCTTTTAATTTGATTCTGATTATTTCATTCATTTTGACTCATCCTTTAATTTTTTTCTTTACGCTCCTGTTTTATTTTCATTAGCGAGTTTACTTGGCTAATGAGACAGCTTTTGAACGTTTGTTCCTTTGCGAAAACTTTATCGCTCAAACACGTCTCGTATCCTAGTTAACTTGCTGAAACAAAGAGATAAATTCGCCATAACCTTGTGCTTCTAGTTGTTGTTTTGGAATGAATTTAAGTGCAGCTGAATTCATGCAATAACGAGCGCGATCCAAACCTGGGCCATCATCAAAGACATGTCCGAGGTGCGAATCAGATGTTTTAGTCCGCACTTCTATGCGGCGCATCCCTAAAGATGTATCAAGCTTTTCTGTAAGTTCATTGCGTCGTAGAGGCTTCGTAAAGCTTGGCCATCCACATCCTGCATCATATTGATCCAAGGAACTAAACAACGCTTCACCTGAAATACGGTCAACATATATCCCTTCATCTTTATTGTTCCAATATTCGTTATTAAAAGGGGATTCAGTCCCGTTTTCTTTCATCACGTGATACTGAAGAGGTGTGAGTTCCAGCTTCAAATCAGCATCGCTTTTCGTGTTCTTCCAATTCTTGCGGATAAAAGCAGAGCGACCCGACCCTTCCTTGTAGAGATTGTAATGAAACGGTACCTTTTTATAATAATGCTGATGCTTTTCTTCTGCTGGATAAAAAGGTTGAGCAGGTAAAACCTCCGTCACAATCGGCGTTGTAAAACGTCCACTGTTTTCTAGAGCTTCTTTAGATGATTCTGCAAGCTCTTTTTGCTCGACACCATGAATAAAAATCGCGGTGCGGTAAGAATCACCTCGGTCGTTAAATTGCCCACCCGCATCAGTTGGATCGATTTGTTGCCAATACAGGTCCAACAGTTTTTCATATGAGATAACTGATGGATCATATGTAATTTGGACCGCTTCATAATGTCCTGTTTTGTGTGTATGAACCTCATCGTATGTTGGGTTCACGGTGTGTCCACCTGTATATCCTGAAACCACTTGATGGATACCTGGCTGCTCATCAAAAGGGGAAACCATACACCAGAAGCAACCTCCGCCAAATGTTGCAAGTTTAAATTTTGTCGTCATCGTAACCTACCTTTCATTAGAAAAACTTCGTAAAATCCATCATCTTTATATTTAGGGTATACTTTTTATTGTCTAGTATTTGTATTTCAACTGGGTAGCTCCCGAATTTGGTACCTACTCCGGTAAGGAAGGATGTAATGTTAAAAATGGAAGGCAAAACAATCATAAAAGACAAAGGGTTACGATGGCTGTTAATTGGCCCAAACATTCTCATGTGGCTGTCCTTTTTCGGACTATTAATATGGTTTGGACTACATTTAGAAGCTATTAAAGAAAACAATCGGTTACTTATGTATTTAATTCTGTTAGGCGCTCTATTCTTCGTTTCATTATTAGGAGCATTCCGCAATTGGCTTTGGATTAAGCAAGGCAAAATGTAAGTATGCAGCAATGCATCATTAGTTCGGTCATTATTTTCGGGTGAAAAATAAAAGTTATAGTTCCTCCCCCAATAATCGTCTTGATAATTGGGGGTATTTTTGACACCAGAACCAGGTAGCAAATCATGTCGAAAAAGGAGATATTTCCTGGGAAATGACTGTCGAATCAACTCTTCAATATGAAAAAAAGAAAGAAAATCATCTTTTCGTACTACTTGATCGAATGTTACTTAGACTGATTATTTAAGAACTCACGTACTCTAGTCGCATACGTTTCAGGTTCTTCAACTCCAGGCATATGTGAACTGTTCTCAAATATATGAAACTCAGATCCTGGAACCAAGCTTGCATAGTATTCAGTGGTCTTAGGCGTTGCTTCATCAAAATTTCCGCATGTAAATAAACTTGGGATGACGATTTCTTTTAATCTTTCCGTAACATCAAAATCTTGTAAAGTACCCGTTACAGTAAACTCTGAAGCTCCCCACATGAATCCATAAATGGCATGGTTCGATCTCTTCATATTGTCCAGAAGTTCTTGTGGCCAAGGAAGTAGTCGACATACGTGACGTTCATAAAATTGAATCATGGCATGGTGGTACTCATCTGAGTCCGTTGTCTTGTCTCGTTCACTCCGTTCAATAATATCCTGCGACTCTTGCGGTAAATCCTTCAAATATTCTCTTTGGTCACGCTCCCACATACGTGAATTCAAGCACGGACTAGAAAAAATCACACTTTTGACGCCTGTGGGTTGTTCAAGAAGATAAGCGGCTGCAAGCATTGTCCCCCATGAATGTCCGAGAATATGAACTTCTTCCAAACCAAGGGCCTCTCTAACTTGGGCCAATTCTTCGACGTATCGTTCAACGGTCCACAATGACAAATCTTCAGGTCGATCCGAATTCCCACACCCGAGCTGGTCATAGTGAATCACCGGTCGATCGTCTCCTAACATTCTTAGTGGATCTGATTCTCTGCTCATCCCACCCGGTCCACCATGCAAAACTAACAGCGGAATACCAGGGTCATCCCCCGTCTTTCGATAGTAAACATTTCCGCCTGTAACGGGAATAAATCCTTCCGTAACTTGCTTCATCTAATTGTCCCCTTTTCATATCGACTGTTTATAGTTCCAAACATGTTACGTACTGATAAAAGGAATTCACAATTTTCTTTCCTATTTTAAAAGTTCAACACAATCACAGATTATCCTGCTTACAAATATCGGTCAATCGTAACTCAAATTAGTTAGACCACTAATTCTGTTTTAGCTTTTTCTTTTTGGTTTGGGCTGCACCTCAGATTCTAACAAAAGGAATCACAAATAACAGGTAACAAATTGGAGCTTTCGTAGGTTTCTAATTATATGTATTGGCAGCCTATTTGTTGGATGACTTTCTGGATAAAGTCAGACGTGAAGCGTGTTTTTTCAGACGGGAAACCCTTTTTTTCAGACGTCAGCTCTCTTTTTTCAGACGTGAACCCCAAAAAGTCAGACTGAGCGCCCGCTCACCCTATAAACTAGATACTCGCTCACAGAAAAACTCATTAAGCGCTAGGATCGGGGTTCTTCCATTCGTGGAAGTTCTTGAATGGGGCTGCGGTTGGACTGGCAGCCTTTATTGAGGAACATAATCAAGAAAAAACAACAATAAAAGCAGTGGATTTCACAAGTGAATCCACTGCTTCGTGTACATCTAAAGGAATTCCTAAAAGGAAGTCCCCCTACCATTATTGTCCTTTTTAACTTTTGCTTTGTGTAATATTTGTTAAAATTTCATAAGATTGAAGGCGAGCCTTGTGATCAAAACTTGAGCAATTGCCATKATTTCATCGGCCAGACTATCATTCAATACTTTCTGTAGCCTTTCTTACTGTCTGTGGACTTCCAACGATAGAAGAGCCCAATTGTTGATGGAGAGCATTTATTTCGTAGCTACTATAAAGGAGTTTGTTATTAAAATTTCTATTAAAAAAGAGAATTACCACAGAATGAAAGTTTCACTCTGAATAATTCTCTTTCCTTTAATTACTAAATTCTATTAAGATCCCCATCTATCAGAGTTCGAGGTGAATTCCACGATGTCCTCTGGCTTTTGTTATACATTCCCAGCCTATCTAAGTCACCAATATAAAAAAACGCCTTATCGCTAATTCAATTTGCGATAAGGGATGAATTATGTGGTAGCTTTTTTCTCCGAAGCTTCAGGATGAATCAGAGCATATTTTTCCCAAGCTCTGCTTTTCCAACGAAAATACATAATAGTAGCTCGGGTCCATTCATCTACCGCAATAGCTATCCATATTCCAGGGAGACCCATATTTAAATAAAACACTAAAAAATAGCCTAATGGTAAGCTCATCAAAACCATTGAAAACACCCCAATTATGACAGGGAATCTGGCATCTCCTGCTGCACGTAAGGAATTAATGATGACGATGTTCATCGTTCGACCCGTCTCTAAAAATATACTGAGCAAGAGAACAGATGACGCTATTTTTATAACCTCTGGATTATCTGTAAACAACTCGATAAGCTGGTAGCGGAAGATCATCACGAGAATCACCATCGTTAAGGTGATCATCAATGCGGATTTTAAACTCTTCCATAATCTCGAATAAGCTTCTTCTTTTTCATTCGCCCCGACTAATCTCCCTACAATAATCGCTGTACCCATACCTATAGCAATGGCAAATAAGTATGTGAACATTGAAATATTCGTAGCATATTGTCTGGCAGCTAATGCTTCCGCGCCTAAATACGTTGCATAGTATATGAACACCAGTTGACACACTTGGTATATCACTTGCTCAAAAGCGGCTGGAATTCCAATATGTAATATCCGACCAATATATTCTTTAGATAGGGTAATGTAAAATTGGAATTTTATTCGATATTCTACTACTTGGTAGAGTAACCAAAAGAAGAAGACGAGAGCAATAACACGGCTAAGGACCGAAGAAAAAGCAGCACCTTGAACACCCATTTCGGGAAAACCGAATTTACCAAAAATCAGTAAATAGTTCCCCACAACATGAATAATGTTCATCCCTAAAGATACGTACATCGTTTGTTTTGTCCATCCATGAACACGAATAATGGCAGCTAAGGAGTTAATGATGGCTTGAAGAAAAATTGCCCCTCCAACAATAGATAAATATTGTTCTGCGTATTCCAATACCTCTCCTTGTAAATTCATCGCCGTCATCATACTTCTCGAAAATATCAGATACCCAGCACTGATTAGAAGACCGACTGCTAAATTCAACGTAACTGCTAACGCCGATATTTTGGACGCTTCGATATATCGTTTTGAACCAAGGTATTGAGATACAACAATCGCCGCCCCAGTTCCGACAACTTCTAGTACTAATATGGCAATATGTATATACTGATTCGCTGCACCAACACCCGATACTGCATCATCCGATAATGCACTGAGCATGAATGTATCCACTATTCCCATTAACATAAAAAGAAACACTTCTAAAAAAATAGGCCAAGTTAAGGTAAATAAATTTAGCTTCTCACCCTGTCCTCTTTTAGCTTTGATTGAAGCCATTTATTCACCTTCTTCCCAAATTTAACAATTAAGTTATCTTACCAAGTAATAAGTAATATTTCCAGACCCAATCAGTATGAAGGATTTTGAGTGATTTAAGCTTCTTTAAATGAATAATTACTCATAATAAAATGCCCTTGTTACGACTAATCGTAACAAGGGCATTTTATTAATTATTTCTTAGATGAATAAACCAACCACTGTAGCTGTTAATACAGATGCCATAGTAGCAACTAATAACATTTTAAGACCAAACGTAGCAACTACGCCTGCTTGTTTTTCATCAATCGCCTTCACTGTCCCTAGGATGATGCCAATCGAACTAAAGTTAGCAAATGATACTAAGAATGCCGATACAACTGCTACAGTCTTAGGAGTCAACGCAGGTATCATCTCTTTAAAGCCCAACATTGCAACAAATTCATTAGAGATAATCTTAGTTCCCATGACTCCGCCTGCTTGTACCATTTCATTTGCAGGTACGCCCATCAACCAAGCTACAGGAGATAATACTAACCCCATAATAGTTGTTAAATCAGTGCCAATCGTCGATGTAAGAATAAAGTTAACCATGGCAATTAGAGAGATGTAAGCAATCAGCATCGCTCCTACAATTCCTGCCACTTTCATACCATCAATTGCACCATTACCTATTGCCTCAAATAAAGACTTATCATGAATCATATCTTTGATGTTAATCTGCTCACCCTCAACTAATTGAGCAGGAGCTACCATAGACGCCAGTAGTAAGCCCGACATTACATTAAGAGGTAAAGCCACTAGTACAAATTCAGCAGGAATCATAGTCATATAAGCTCCCACTATAGATGCTGATACACTTGTCATGGATGCTGTGGTCGCAATAAATAATCTATTTCTGTTCATTTTAGGTATATGTGTCTTTACTGCAATCAAAGCGCCTGTATCGCCAAAGATGGAAGAGGCTACAGTAGAAAAAGATTCAATTACTGGTAGGCCTGTTACTTTAGAAACTGCTCCTCCAAGATATTTAATCATTAAAGGTAATACTCTGATGTAAGTCAGTACACTCAGTAAAGTAGATGTAAATACGATCAATAATAAAACTGAGATAAAGAATACTGGCATATCGTTTTGATACTCAAAGCCTCCAAAGACAAAAGCTATCCCCTCATTACCAAATTCCATCAATTTAGAGAAAAAGTTGGTGACTGCTCTTACTACCTGTCCACCAATTGTCGTATTAAGCATTGCATAAGCTGTAACTAGCTGAGCAACAAACAGGATTCCTACTGCTCTATAGTTAATATTTTTCCTATCGTTTGACATTAGGAATGCTGCACCTAATAACACCATAACGGATAGAATTGCTATTAATAGTTCTGTCATATCGAATTCCCCGTTTCATCAGTTTATTGTTATGCAACTTGAGCTTGTTCAATAACAAGAACTCATGAGTTGCTATGAAGTTTATTCATAAACCCGTTATCTTAACCATTTCAGATATTAGTTTTCTAATTGACCCTTATGTTGCTCAAAGTCTCGCCCTAATAAACCAATTCTTTAAATGGTAGTTTTAAAACAATTATTACCTATTGCTTTGTGTTTCTCTCGGTAAACCTCTTTCCGTTACCCCAAGTGCCTTTGAAAAACCACCCTATACTTCCTATTAAGTAAGGTTAACTTTCCCACAAATAGCTGGTTCTTATGCATATGAGTTAAGGTACGCATACTGCGAATGCTCCCCTGAATGACGTCTAACTATGGCAAAAAGGTTGGAACAGCACCAACAAATTTAGTCTTAATCCTCAACAAAAAAAGCACCTCAATAGAGCTACTTAATTAATATACTATATCAAATTGAAATCGCTTTATTTTAGAATAATTACTATTTACTGATTTTTATTGCTAGCCAATTACCGACATGAATTTAACAATGTAGTGTCGAAAATAGATGGGGTATTCTAACAGTATCCGCTTCCAAGTCATTATTAATATTACGAAAAAACAGCCTGGATTTCAGGGGAATCCTGAATAACGGGAATAAGTAACAAAAAAATATGTAGGTTTCACACTAAAAAAGCTTCCTCAAGCACACATAACATGCTAGAAGAAGCTTTTTTTGTTGTAATTAATTCTTCATTCTAAGTCTTATTGAGTAACAGTCGCGACTAAATTTAAATGTACATTTAAAGCTTTGTGGTGTTAACAATCTTCCAGTATTGCATCTACTTACAGCAATTATTCGTGTTTCTAAAGCTTTTATTTTTGTAAAGATAACAAAGAGGCTTAGGAATGCATAGCATATATAGGAATATGTCAAAACTACAATGGAGGTATGCGTATGATAAATTTTCAATCCTTTCATGGTATCGTCACCATGATCGGTGATTTTATGACTGGAGCAAATGGTGATAACGAAGGTTGTTATAGCATGATATCAGTCGATAACGGCTTAGGCGCTTCAGTAAATTTCGTGGTATCGCCTACCACTTATTTTGTAGACCATGAAATGGTTTCTGTAGGAGACCAGATAACCGGCTATTATGATGGTAATGCTCCCGTTCCCCTTATTTACCCACCGCAATATCGGGCACTGGTAATGGTAAAAGAAAATCCTTATCAAAATGTAAAAGTAGATTATTTTAATACACAGTTAGAGAGTCAGGACGGACAATTAAAATTGAATCTTTCACCTTACACTCCAATTGTATTGACGAATGGGCAAGCCTTTACACACACCCCTACAAACCGCAATCTTATTGTGATTTATGGCCCTACAACAAGAAGCATTCCTGCTCAGACCACTCCTTATAAAATTGTGGTTTGGTGTTAATTCTTCAGCTAAAACCCACAAATATGTGTCTGCAAATTTAATCCAGCCTATGTCTCCTTCTGTGGAATAATCCCATGAACTTTGTCATAACTTGGTAGTGTCAATAAGGACATTTCAAGGTTATGACTGGGGGGATACGAATAAATCTCACTAAAGAACAAAAAACTGCAAACGTCATAAAAAAGGGAATCGGTTACGGAACCTGCCTTTCCATGATTATCTCTTACACTGCATATCAGTCAATCGGTTGGGCCATCGTACATGGTTGTTTAAGTTGGATTTATGTTATTTATTATTTCATTAAATACTCTCCGGGATTATTTTGAAAAAACGAAAGACAGACTTCTGAACACGAAGTCTGTCTTTTTGTTAAAGTGGGATATATATCACCCTATACATAGACAACACGCTCATATATATTAAAAACAGGTGATGATATGAAAATAAATATGTATGTAAATAATGAGAAATTCATAGCTGGGATGACCATGAAAGATCAAGCCGAGCTTGAGAACAACAATATGGCACTTCATGCTTGTGAAAGCACTGATCATGTTCTTGAAAACCGAAAGAATTTAGCTACTGAGTTGCATTGTGAACTGGATGATTTTGTTTGTGCAAACCAAACACATAGCTCTAATTTCCATCGCGTAATGCTTGATGACAAAGGACGCGGTGCTAATCAACTTAATAATGCCATTGCAGATACAGACGCTCTATATACGTTTGAGCCAAATGTGCTGTTATGCAGCTTCACTGCAGATTGTGTCCCCGTGATTTTTTATAATGAAGTGAATGGTCTCATAGGCGTAATTCATTCTGGGTGGCAAGGAACAGTCAAAGAAATTACTTTAAAACTTATTGAGCATTTAAAACTAGTTGAACTTTGTGATGCAAATGACCTGCATGTACAGATTGGCGCAGCTTTAAGTCAGAGAAAATTTGAAGTCGATGAAGAGGTGTACTTAAGATTCAAAGCCCTTGGTTATGCAGATGATTTTATGTTTTACAAAGAAGAGACACACAAATACCATATTGATAATCAACTAATCGTGAAAAGACAATGTGAGTTGGCAGGTATCCCAGCTGAGCAAATTACGATTGATCAGACCTGCACGTATGTAAATCCTGATGGTTTCTCTTATCGCCAAGACAAGCAAAGCGGAAGACATCTGAGTTTTATAATGAAAAAAGGCGAATGACCGATTCGAATCAAGTAACAATCGATATTATCAGCTAAATATACTAAAAAAAGCACATCAACTGAAACTAATGATGTGCTTTCATAAAGAAATAATGAACCGTTTAAATGCAAAATTGGTAGAAATAACAATTACTACCAATTTTGCATCTAATTACTTATTCATTTTTGAAAGGAAACTTCCAAGTAAATCCTCTACATCTTCTTCAACATTCTCCGCTGAGTCTTCCTCTGTAGCAGCGTGCTCTTGTTTAGCTTTATCCCAATCAAAGTTCATCAAATCATCTTCTAGTTCGTCATGAAGAAATACCTCTTGATTTACTTCTAATTCAGTTGAAATGTCATTCTTAATACTTGCTTTTAAAAAGTCTTCTTCTATCTTTTGAGTCTTCATGTCTTGTAAATACAGGGCTTGATCAATATCTAAAGCATTGCTATTAAGAGATGCTAGAACAGACATTGCTCGAACTGGATCATTTAACAATTGATAAACAATATTCCCTAACAAAGCTTCTGAATGTGAGTGTTTGAGCCAATTACGCTGTTCCTTACTTAATTGTTTTGGCAGAGGAATCGTTACTGTTTCTCTATCCCTGGATAAGGAGTTACTTACGCCTTCTAAAATAAATTCTGCCATTTTACTTGAAAAGTTTCTTCGCTCAGTTTCCTTTAACTTTTGCATTTGCTTTATGATGTGTTCTGGAGTGTTAGCAGGCAGGCGAAATGTAATCGCCTGCCCCCTCTGAATGCCAGTCATTCCCGTTCTTTCCATGAAATCACCCTATTTTTCTACTTTTTCTTTCGTTGCCTCTTTAGTTTTTATCTCTTTAGTATTCTTTCTAACATAATCAGAGATTAGTTTATGATAAGCATTTGCCATCATCCAAATACTTTCTTTTTCGTCTTCAAAGAATTCAATATTGTAACCATTTAAGCTATTATTAATAGTTTTGATATATTCTTTTAAAACTATTGCTCCGCCGCCTACAAAATAGCAGATTTCTGTTTGGGAATTTTTTTGCCAAACATTACGTAAATGGCGATATTCTTTCTTCGCTAAGTCTAAAAGAATTCTATCTGTAATATCATGGACGCTTGTACGGCTTCCTTTTACCATAATATGATTTCGATCATTTTTTCTTGTGATGATATCAACAACATCTCTACGACTATCTAATTCCACGCCATGTTTTAGTCTAATTTCTTCTCTTATCGACTCTAAGGCCTCAGATACGCCAAGATTAAATCCTTGGGCTTTATCATCGTCTACATTACGATTTTTGATAACTGCAACATCAGTAGATAGTCCCCCAATATCCTGAATCAAGATGCTTTTGTCTATTAAATCTCTATTAATAATATTTAAATCACTATCCATAACCAAGTTAATATAGGCTGCAAATCCTTCAGGATATATCTTGACTTGGTCAAATTTAATATTTACCTTTAATCCTTGATATTTAGGAGTTACTAAAAATTCAACTTGATGAACTGAACCCAATAACTGAGAGCGGTAGCCTACATCTTTTCCTTCTTTTACTTCACGAAGTGGCAATCCCGTACCTAGCGTATAATTCGCATCAATAACATTATTATTCTTTTTGAAAATTTCAGAATTTTCTTCTCTCACTGCGTCTAATGCCAAAGTAGCAAAGAGCATAACTAATGTCTGATCTTCCTCTGATTTGCTACTACCTGGATCTAGTTCACTTGCATTATCACTTTTTGTCGCTAAACTACCAACACGATAAATTAAATTGTTCTCTTTTAAGGCAGGGGAGTGGACTTTAATATGAATTCCCTCTATCGGATCCTTATCATTTAAGTCCTCTATTCCTATAACTGGTCTGTCTTCAGTTGCCATTGCAATAACATTGGGTATGTATAATTCAAAATCTGACTTTCCAAATAAAGCTTTAACCGAGTCGTTACCTACATCAATTGCACAAATTCTAGAAGTGTTCATCAAATCATTCCTCTCATTTATATAATACTAATCAATTATAGATTATATAAGGTTTATAGCTACGTCAACCCATCTAAAGTTGTATTCGAAAAGTAAACGTTTGTCCTATTTTCGTATACAAAATATACATATGTGTACACATGGCTATGCGCAGGGATGTGTACGGGTTTGTTTACACGTGTACACTTTTGTATTCAATTTGTTTTCATAATGTACACATGTACACATTATGAAAACATTTAAAATTATTTTCACGGAACATCATCTGTGTGGTGGGAATTTTCCATTTTCCGTATTTATATAACTTTTTTGGTATCATACAACTTTTTAGATAACTCGCTAATTTCATGATTGCTTAATTAAACTTTTTTCTATCTGAGAAAATATATATAGGTAAAAGCACATCAATGAATAAAGTTGATGTGCTTTTTTGAGTATATTAGCTGAAATAATCGATTAGTGACTAAAAATTCCTATCATGATTCTACACTCGATTTTCCGATTTTTCTACAAACTGACCCCTACATTTTACGCTAAACTGATACTTTTAAATATACCAGTCCTTTGCTAATGTTATCAGTGAATTCAAAAAAAGCAAAGAAGGTTCATGACTATGCAAAATACACAAAGCTACTCAAGCTCACGCACAAAAACTTTTAATTTGATTCTAACATCAATGCTTATTGCATTCGTATTCGTTGCTACTCTCTTATTAAATATCAAACTACCGATTACAGCAAATGGCGGTTTAGTTCATCTCGGAACGGCTATGCTCTTTATTGCCTCCTTCTTATTTGGTCCTAAAAAAGCAGCCATCGCTGGTGCTGTTGGGATGGGGTTATTCGACTTAGTCTCTAATTGGACATTGTGGGCACCCTTCACCATTGTGGCTCGAGGCTTACAAGGATATATAGTTGGAAAAATTGCTTGGTCGAACGGTCGCAATGGTAACAGTGTTGCTTTCAATCTACTCGCTACTATCATTTCGGTTCCTGTCATGTTAGCAGTTTATTACCTTTGTGAAGGGGTTCTATATAGTAACTGGATTGCACCAGTAGCCTCTATTCCTGGAAATATCATTCAAAATGTTGTCGGCATCCTTGTAGCTATACCTGTTTGTGTTGCGCTGAAAAAAGTTTCTTTTTTAAATAGTTAATAACGCACAACCATTCAACTATTTTATATACACTAAAAAGGAGAAGGCTTAGTAAATCAAGCCTTCTCCTTTTCTTTTATTTTTCATTAAACTTTAGAAATGACCTCATTTACTATGGGCCGATTCAGCTGTTGGTATGTACACGGAAGGCACATGACGTAATTTGGCTCGGGAATGGGTGCTTCGGAATGAATGTTTGCTCCGAAAAAACTGTTCAAATGCACGCGATGTGGGAAGGCTTTGTTACTGATTTTTCACCTGTGTACAGTAGTTGATTTTTTTTTAATCTAAACCATTTGCATTCATGAACGATCTGCATAAAAAAAGCCCGCCAGACGGCAGGCTTTACTCAATCTTTAAGTAATAATTTTATCTTTTATTCAATTATTGCCTTTTCAATCTCTTCATTTTCATTAATTGCCTCTGTTTCTCCATCAGAAGAATTGACCGATTCTTTTTCGCTTAAACCGAGCGTCTCTGCTGTTGAAGTATTGATTTCGTGTAGAAGCTCTGGATCTTCCATTAGTGAAACACCATAAGAAGGAATCATTTCTTTGATTTTAGGTTCCCAATCTTCAATATGTTGCGGGAAGCATTTTCTTAATACCTCAAGCATAACGTGAACAGCAGTAGAAGCACCTGGAGAAGCTCCTAGTAATGCTGCGATTGAGCCATCAGCGGCACTTACAACTTCCGTACCAAATTGAAGCGTTCCTTTGCCCTCAGCAGTATCTTTGATAACTTGTACACGTTGGCCAGCTACTACTAAATCCCAATCCTCGCTCTTAGCGTTCGGGATAAACTCTCGTAACTCTTCAAGGCGCTGTTCTTTCGTTAACATAACTTGCTGGATCAGGTATTTTGTCAATGACATCTCTTTTGCGCCTGCCGCCAACATGGTTAAGACATTATTCGGTTTTACGGAGGTTACTAGATCCAACATTGAACCTGTTTTTAAGAACTTCGGTGAGAAGCCGGCAAATGGTCCAAATAGCAACGATTTTTTATTGTCGATATATCGTGTATCAAGATGCGGAACAGACATTGGAGGAGCACCAACTTTTGCTTTACCGTATACTTTTGCGTGATTTTGCGCAATAACTTCTGGATTATTACACACCATGAAAATCCCGCTTACTGGGAATCCACCAATATGTTTCCCTTCAGGAATACCAGATTTTTGCAGTAAATGCACACTTCCGCCCCCGCCTCCGATAAAGACGAATTTTGCAGAATGGTGTTCAACGCGGCCACTATAGACATTGCGTACTTTTAATTCCCATGAACCATCTCTAGTACGATTAATATTATCAACACTAGTGTTATATTTGATATCGACGTTTTTAGTCTTTAGGTGGTCAAACAACATACGAGTTAAAGCACCAAAGTTGACATCCGTTCCAGAGTCTATTTTTGTTGCCGCAATCGCTTCATTCGCTGGACGGTCTTGCATAATAAGCGGAATCCATTCCATCAGTTTTGCTGGGTCATCAGAAAATTCCATCCCTTGGAACAAAGGATTGTTTGACAGCGCTTCAAAACGTTTCTTTAAGAACGTTACATTTTGTTCCCCTTGTACCATACTCATGTGAGGCAAGGGCATAATAAAGTCCTGTGGATTATTTATCAGCTCGTTTTTTACAAGATGTGACCAAAACTGCGTTGAAAGCTGAAACTGTTCATTAATTTTAATAGCTTTGCTAATATCTATAGAGCCGTCTGTTTTTTCAGTAGTGTAGTTAAGCTCACACAGTGCCGCATGCCCTGTTCCTGCATTATTCCATTCGTTCGAGCTTTCCTCTCCTGCATTGTCGAGCTTCTCAAACACTTTAATGTTCCATTCCGGTACTAATTCTTTTAGAAGTGTCCCTAAAGTCGCACTCATAATTCCGGCACCAATTAAGATGACGTCTGTTTTAGTTTCTCTAATGTCCATTTTTACCATCCTTAGTCCCTAAAATTGCAGAAAGGATGTAGGCGCTCTTGCTTAGAAGTCCCAATAAGCTTAGGCGAGACCCAGCCACACACCTTTTCTGTTTCAACTATATCCATATCATATTGTAATACAATTATTCGCACATTAAAATATCTACTAGTACCTATTAATTATAAGCCTTTTGAAAGCAGGTTAACAGTGAGAAGTCTTTCCACAAAACCGGAGAACACACAAAAACCAATGCCTTAACCTAGCTTTTTGCAAGGATTGAAGCTTTGGTTTGCCGTAAGCAGTGAACCGACACCATCTAATTTTCGAAGTTATTTATGGTAAGGTTCTCCCTTAATTATACGAAAAGCACGATACACTTGCTCAATTAATACCAATTTCATCAATTGGTGCGGCAAAGTCATCTTCGAAAATGATAGCTTTTCATCCGAGCGCTTCATGACGTCGTCATGTAACCCGAGTGATCCCCCAATGACAAACGCCACTTTGCTACGACCGTAAGTCATGAGCGATTGCAAATCATCGGCTAGTTGTTCAGAGGATTTCATTTTTCCTTCAATCGCCAGTGCGATGACATAAGTATCCGCTCCGACTTTTGCTAAAATACGTTCGCCTTCTTTTTTCTTGACGATTTCCATGTCGGCATCACTTAAATTTTCTGGTGCTTTTTCGTCTGCCACTTCTATCAAATCTATTTTCGCGTAACTTCCTAATCTTTTCGTATACTCTTCAATACCCATTTTTAAATATTTTTCTTTTAACTTCCCAACGGAAATAATTGTGATATTCACAGGTTATCCACCTTTACACTTTATTTACAAACACGCTATCCACAGAAGTTATACACATATCCACAAGCAAAACTATATATAGTATGCAATCATTCGTTCGCCACTAAATATATTGCTACGACATCACAGTAATCGCATTTTGTGGATAACTTTTCCTCATCTGAAATTTCTGTTAAAATCGGAAAGGTATTTTGCTTTGCCACAAACATATCAAGTGCATGTTCTATATGGGTTTGACAGCAGTTAATATTCATTTCTTATCATCCTTTCGATTATCTAATAATTCACTAAGTTATACACAATTCGTCTACCTTTATCCACAATCTATATTAACAAAGTAAAAGCGAGTAGGAAAGGTGCATATTAGCACGTCCTACTCGCTGTGTAAAACTTTTGTAAATTGAAAATGGTTATCCACAACCTAGTCTTGTCATCCACAAGAGATTTTGGGGAGTTTATAATGCTGTGTCATCTTTTAATTTCAAAGTGACTTCCATCAATTCCCCTTTACGATAAACTTTCAAAGTCAAATTATCCCCAATTTCTTTTTCATTATATAAGTGTTTACGTAAATCAATCATATTTTCGATTTTTTCTCCATCCATTTCAACTATGACATCATATTGTTTTAATCTCGCTACGTCAGATGCTGACCCTTCTACTACTTTGTCAATAACCACACCTGTTGAAACTTCTTCTGGCAGACGCAGCGTATCGCGTTGATGGAATGCTGAGACATTTGTTACATCTACTAATGTAACTCCCATTGATGGACGTTTCATCTCACCAAACTCTTCTAAATCTTCGATTACTGGAATGACGGAATTTACAGGAATCGCAAGGCCTATTCCTTCAACAGCCTCTTGAGAAATTTTCATTGAATTTATACCAATTAATTGTCCAGCTAAATTTACGAGAGCCCCTCCACTATTACCTGGATTAATGGCTGCATCCGTTTGTAATACTTCAGCTTGCCAATCGATTTGGTTATCCCCATTTAAATCAACTGGGATTGCTCGGTCTTTACCAGATACAACTCCTGTTGTAACGGAACCTGAGAAGTTTAAACCAAGTGGATTACCAATCGCAATCACTGTTTCACCTTGTTTTAAAGAATCCGAATTTCCAAATTCAGCAACTGTTGTTACCTTTGAAGCATCCATTTCAAGAACGGCCAGGTCAGTCCAAATATCCGTACCCAATAATTTTGCTTCTACTTTTGATCCATCTGCTAATGTCACTTCAATTTGGCTTGCACCTTCAATGACGTGATTATTTGTAATAACATATGCTTTATCGCCCGACTTTTTATAAATAACACCAGATCCTGCTCCTGCTTCTTGTCCTTCATTTGAAGGACTTAAAAAATTGGATGTTCCTTGAATATTCGTGATACCTACGACTGAATTTGCTACCTTGTCTACTGCAGATGTGACATCCGTTGTTATGTCAGCAGATAATTGCTGTGATTTATTTGAAGTAGTGTCACTTACTGTTTCACTTCCTGGCATCATACCCACGAGAGAAGGTAACATTAGCCATACAATCAATGCACCGATCATAACACCTAAAAGTCCGCTAAAAAAGTAGCCACCTTTACTTCCTTTTTTGACTATTCTTGTTTGCGGTTCTTTTCGTTCTTGTCGCTCTATTATTTCTCGTGTTTCTTGTGGTTCTCGTGGTTCTTGTGGTTCTTGTCGATTTTGTGTTCCTTGCGGTTCTTGCGGCTCAGGTGGTTTTGGTAGTTGGTCATCATAATATCCCATAAATTATCGCCCTCTCTATTATTCGTTATCCTTACTTTAACCAATCAACATTAAAATTAGATGAAAATGGCTTTAAAACTTGCTCAAAATATCGAAAAGAGAAGATTACACTGGAGTCAGATTAGAGTTCCTACGAATTCCTCCAAAAGAAAAACCCCACAAAAGTGGGGTTTAGACAGTAACTAATTCGGTTGCTATATTTGCATCGGTGTCATAAAGTTTCAAAAATTCGCCGGTAACAATACCACAAGATTCAAGCGTTTGCGTTACGCTCATACGAGCCAAATCTTTCATATTATTATCTTTACTTAAATGCGAGAGATAGATGCGTGTCGGTTTCTCTTCAACTACTTCACTCATTGCGACTGCTGCATCTTCATTTGAAACATGGCCGACGTCACTTAATATACGTCGTTTAATAGACCACGGATAACGACACATTTGCAACATACCAACATCATGATTACTTTCGAAGACAAATGAATCTGCGCCTTTAATATGGCCTTTCATTCGATCACTTACATAGCCAGTATCTGTTATTAATACGAGTTTACGACCATTCTCATGAAACACGTAAAACATTGGATCTGCTGCATCGTGAGATACAGCAAATGACTGTATATCCAGTGACCCAAATGTTTTTACAGACTCCATATCAAAGTGAAAGCGTTGTTCGATTGGAATATTTCCAACTAAATGTTCCATAGCCATCCACGTCTTGGCATTGGCATAAATCGGAACTTTATACTTACGAGCTAGAATTCCTAGCCCTTTTATATGATCACTATGTTCATGTGTAACCAAAATACCACTTAACTTTTTCATACTACGGTCAACTGAGGTAAACAACTCCTCCATTTTACGTCCACTCAGTCCTGCATCGACTAAAAACGCATGTTCATCGTTTTCGACGTAAATGGAATTCCCGCTACTACCGCTTGCTAAAACACTAAAACGCATGACGAAAACTCCTTACTCTTCTTGTGGTTCCTCTGACTCTTTGTTAAATTCGATAATCTTTCCTTCTACCGCATTCACAAAATAGTCTTCTTTCGTGCCATCTTGTAATTCTACACGAACTCGCCAAGTTGGTGCAAACACTTGGGTTTCTGTTAATTCCACGAGTGTTGAGTACCCTAGACTAATCATTGTAATTGTAGAATTGGGTTTCAATAAATTTCGTTGATACAACACTTCAACAGCGCGCTCATCGGGTAACAAACTTTCTGTTTGATCAAAATTATCTTCAAGCTCTTCAAAGCCTGTCTGTTCATATTTATAAACTTCATTTTCTTCGTTCCAGTAAATAGTGAGGAGAGCATTTTGGTTAAAGAAAATCGGTCGCTTATTGATCTTTTGGAAAAATGTCGCTGTTCTCTCTTTAACGTCGACATTAAATAATTCATAGGATGAGCCATCTAAAACATTTTCATCTACAAACTGCCTCATGTTTGTCTTGTCTTCTATGCTGCCAAGTGGAACCGGTTTTTCAAATGTGGAGATTAATTTTGATTTATCAAGGACTTTAAATGTTTGGTTATCCATTGGTTTTAATTCTTCTTCTACATAAACCCGAATATTTCCTGAAACATACGTTTCTTTAGACGTATTTTCAGGAATATTTTCATAGAGAATGTTACCAGCTTGTAATCTCTCTTCAATGGACGTTTCACCGAGTACTTCGACTTCTTCTGAATCAATGTAACGATTTAAATACATTGAATATAAAAAGACGTTTAAAATCGCAAACACGATAATAAAGATGGTTTTGGTTTTATTCCAATCCACGCTTCCCACCCCCTAGATCTTCAGGCGAAAGGCGAGTCCATTGATTATTTGATAAATAAAACCAAGATGGCTCTAATATCAGTAAACGTTTTTCATCATCCCGAGTTAAGTAATAGCCTGGGGTCAGTTCATCCACGTTATTAAAATCAATGTCTTTCACCAGTTGCATCACTCTAGATGCTTTCTCACCAGATGGTAAAGTCGAAATGACAGTATCAAAAGGCAATGACAGATCAAGTGTATAGTATGGTCGCAAATAATTGAAAATTCCAGGATCTCCCCAGAATGCAGTAATTTTTGTAGAAGTCTCGGTACTAAAGACTGGATAGCCCAACAAGTACAATTGATAATCAATTTGTTGATTTGCAGGGTTCATTTTGGCAAATCGAAACTCGTCAGTCCATCCTCCATGCTCATTTATATAATTCAAACTATCAAATACTAATTTAGAAGGAATAGCTGGTACTAAAGTTTCTGCAGATGGATTAACAAAACTTAAAGTCCGTTCCAATAAATTCACATTCATCAATGATGTACCATCCGAATATTCTTCATTTGTTGTACCTACAGGACTCTGACGTACTAGACTAGGATCGCTGAATAAGGCGTCTTGGAAACGTTTCGGTTCAATTTCTTTTAAATAATACGTGTAACGAATACTTTCAACATCTTGAGCGGATACATAAAGGGACAGATTTCCCTTACGCTGAATATCTGTAAACTTCGAGAACCCTAATGT
>NZ_JBFUKT010000042.1:0-22758 GCF_056400705.1 Paenisporosarcina sp. P5_A11 | reverse complement strand
ATCTAATACTCGATCTGCAAGTTCCATCCATTGATTCATTTTCCAGCCCCCATTTAATTTAGTTAATAATGTTACGTAATTCTCATTCATTTTTCGAATGCATTTTTTGTTATTCTTTAAGCTTATGTGTTATGACTAAACTAGTTTTCAGCCACATCACATTTCTATTGTAAACCAAAAAACAATAATGGTTAACACAAAATACAAATTATATTACAAAACATAGAAATAACCCATCCGAGCACGAACTCAAGGATGGGTTATTGTTACTGATTAAATGAAAAAACTTAGTAGCAAAACGACCGTTTTGGTATAAATTAGACGCCTTGTTTTTTGGTTTGGTTTTTTGTTGAAGAGTTATTCATCCCTGACTGAGCCATCGCTGCTAACGGCTGTGTCATTCCTGCTGGCGCCATTCCTGCTGTTGCCATCCCTGCTAATGGCTGAGTCATTTGAGTTAATGGCTGTATCATCTGTTGTAAGTTCGATGGGTTTAAATTACTCGGGAAATCTTTAACTAATTGTTGAACATTTCCATTCCGCATTCCTCTAATTACTCCATAAATAGCAGCACCAACTGCACCCCATGCTAAAAATCTCATTTAATCATCCTCCTTCATTAATTTACAGCTTCGTTAGTATTGGGAATCGGTTGTTGATTATACGTAGGATTATTTTACATCTTATTGTTAGAATTCAACTTTCCACTCATTTCATATGGCAATTAGGTAGTTGGATTTAATTGGCATGGAATAAAATACCCTAATTAGGAAAAGATAAATGATTGAAAGAAGAACATTAAAATTAAAGGGGCGACTAGAGCATGTCGATGGAATGGTTTAACAGAGTAACTGGTGAGCTACAGGATCATCTGAATTCAATTTGTGAAGAATATGATCAAATCGGTCAGATGACGATTGATCAGAGTGCGAAACATCCACGAGTCGAGTTTTTTGTCGAGACGGAAGGTAACGAAAGGGATTACTTCTGTACCCTCCTCTTTGATCCACATAATGAAGAGTTTTACGTAGAAACTTTTGATTATGAATTCGAACAACCAGCAAGAATAATTCTTGCTGACATTGAGGATGTGATTGACGCTGTTCATGACAGCTTCCATGATTTCATCAACGGTGATAGTGATATGTTTGTAGCTGTTGATGGAATTGACGATGATGACGATGATGAATTCCTTTTAGAAGATGACGATAAAGAAGAGTACTACATCGGTGAAATTGTAGAAGAGGAAAACATGCTAAATGAAGTCGAGATTGAATGGGAAACACCTGAAGTAACTGCTTTCCAAATCGAGGATGAGGTTGAAGTAACTTATCAATTTGGGGTGGTCAGTACTACGGGAAATGGTGTTCTCCGAAGAGTGAATCGATTCTGGTCCGAAGACGACGAGCTTTACAAAGAAGAAAGTGCCTTATCGTTTACAAAAGAAGAAGCAAGCACAATTATCGCAATGATTGCGAGTAATATGGATAAAATGACTTCGTACGAAGATATGTAAATCTAAAAAATCCCTTTCGTACTTCCGGCAATTTAACAAAAAAACAAAACAGGTATAAGGGTTTCTTTCCTAATGCCTGTTTTGTTTAATTTGAAAACATCTAATCTCCTTGGAAAAATAGCTTAGCTTCTGTGCTTTTTTAAAATAAAGACTATTTTGCTGCTAGAGGCGTTTTTTGAATTATTCAGATGGACGAGTTGTTTGGTAAGCCAGTGAATCCCAAAATGATGTGTCTTTAGTTTCAATCGAACCGTCTGCAATTGCATTTACCGTTGCTTCAAGAGTGGTAATAGTTTGTTTAATCAAATAGCCGTTGCTCTTTTGCCCTAACACATATGATTCGTACTCATGATCGGACATTCCACGCATTTCAAATAACAGTGTCGAAATGCCGTATTCTACTGCTATACCGTTTCTGCTGATTGTTTCAGCAGAGCCCCCGCTGTATTTACCGAGGTGGCCCCAGCCTTTTTCGTCAATTGCTTCAAACACAACTGCACCTAGTTGTTTCGACTTTTCTACTACTTCGGGATCAGCATTTGGAGTTGTCGGATAAAGAATGGACCCAGAAACAAGCTTACCATCCCTTTCACTCATTGCTCCTTGATGATGAAGATCAATCATATAATCAATATTATATTTCTTCATAACATTATTATGCAGTGCTTTTGTTTCTGGTTGAATTTTAGTTACATGATCACGGTTCAAGTCTACTTCCGCTGCATTATACCGAGTTAAATTCCGATCTCCCTTTGCGATATAATCATCAAGAGAGAAGTCCACATCACCCATGGCACCGTCTGCATTCAGCATAGGAACGATTAAGATATTCACCTCGTCTGTAACACCTTTCATCTTGTTTGTACCTAGATGCTTAATAAACTCAAGAGCACCTTCAGTTGTAAGCTGTTCATTTCCATGCTGCTGGGTTAAAAACAGAATCGTTGGATTTTCAGGGTTTTTCATATACTTCGCTAGATATAAATCCCTTCCCTTGATACTTTGGCCAATTACTTCAAGTTCCATATCCTGTTGTTTTGCTTCTTCTTTCTTTAGGTAGTCTACCATTTCATCATAAGTATGGAGTATCGAAGTATTAATCGTTTCATTCCCTCCATAAGTAGGACCATTTCCGACCGCGTTCGCAACGGGAGAACCAAAGGGCGATACGCTGAGGATCATCGCTCCAGCAATCGATAAAGTAAGTACGGTTTTCTTCATTCAAATTCCTCCATTGTTTTCATCATTTTTTTACATTATCAGTAAAATGTTGTCATGTTAGTTGGTTGGTTTATTAGATGTAAGCGGAATATTATCGTAATCTTCCGGATTCAATGTTTCAACTGAACCATCAACTACCGCTTCGATAATTCCAGTAAGACCCTGTTCTACTGATTTTACAAGTTGTCCTTTTTCTTTCTGCCCCATCATTTGAGTCTGTCCTCTTACTTCAAAAAGGACTGTTCCGCTGCCATTTAATGCATAGCTACCAAGTGCTGTTCCTGGAAGGTCAAGTCCTTGGGAATAAAGAGAGATATTCGTAAATTTAGAGTTACCGTAAGATTGCAGTTCATTGTAAGCAGCAACATTTAATTGTCTTGAATAATCATACCTATAGTTTTCTGCATATTCGGCGTATTTAGCCCCTTCCGACGTATTTGGATCCGGAACAAACTGAGCGGATAAGGAAAGCGTTACTTCGTCATCTGTACCCTCCACGTAGTACATACCTTGGTGATGTAGATCGATAAAGACATCTACATTTCCATACTCATCTTTTAGTGATTTGTATACATCTCGAGCAGTCTGTGATTCTGGTGTAATGAACCAACCTGGCGTATTAGAAGCACCTGGGAAGTCTTGTGCTTCAGGCACATAATTTAGATTCGGATTGAAGTCGCGGTTCACGTCAAAACCAGGATTTTCCCCATAGTTATAACTTTGGCTGATGCCTCGGTCCAAATAGTTCCATGATGGTGTCGTACCAGTGAGTTGTGGAAAATTGTATAGGACTTCATCCCATGTCATACTGTTTCTCCGTTTATCAGCCTCAGATGCATCTGGATTCATCATCGGCATGAAAACAAGTGTCAATTCCTCACGTATTTCTTGTGCTTGTTTCGAGTTAGTTGAAAGTTTTTGCAATAAATTAAGGAGTGCTACCGTACCTGTTTTTTCGTTCCCATGAATTTCACTTTGAATAAGAATAACTTTGTCCCCAGTGCCGACCGTTGCTGTGTAAATGTCCAAGCCATTATGTGACTGGCCAGCCACTTCTACTTGAACAGTACCTTTGCTAGCTGCTTCAATTTTGCTAAGCGTTTTTTGTAATTCACTGTAGCTGATA
Source organism: Paenisporosarcina sp. P5_A11 (assembly GCF_056400705.1). Lineage (NCBI taxonomy): Bacteria > Bacillati > Bacillota > Bacilli > Caryophanales > Caryophanaceae > Paenisporosarcina > Paenisporosarcina sp. P5_A11. Next base: position 18,895 of record NZ_JBFUKT010000042.1, on the reverse strand, counting down.
AATCCTGAAATTGAATTCTCGTGATGATGTGTTTCGGGTTTACTAACCGTTTCAGCCGCATATGCAGGTAAAGTCAAGACCGTACATAAACCTAAAATACCAATTGTACTAGCCCATTTATTCTTCACAATATCCACTCCTTTAGATTTTAATTTATCCTCATTAGTCTTAGTACTTTACTCATCCCCTTTATTTCTATTTTTTGTAATTGATTCGCAGACAGCATAACAAAGAAAATTAGACGAGTAAATATTATTTGAATATTCAGCCCTTTCGTAATATGTATTTATAATCCAATTAAAAAAATATATACCAAAAGACATCTCAAACGATAAACATTTCGTCCCGCTAAATAGTTTTCTTCGTAGGCCGAAGTATTCAGTCATTAGAACTATATAAAAAAACAGATAACAGCACTTTTTACATGCTTCACAACATCCTATTTCTGAACGATGACTGAAAATTCATAAAAAAAAGAACCGACGGCTCTCTAGCTGTCGATTCTCATAGTTCATAATCTCAGTATATTTTTTTATACCTATAAATTGCGTAGTAAATTCAGACGTTAGTTGGAAATGTTGAACAATGTTTTTCACTTTTTCACTTCATAATGAAGTTCAACAAATTGGTTGAAGTGCCTGATTCCTTTCAAAGAAAGATCCAGTTGATAATTATCCTCTTTAAATAAAGAAATACCTGTTCCAATCAAAGTCGGAGCAACGGTAAGGATAAGTTCATCAACTAATTTCTCTTTTACAAAAGAATGCAATAGTTCTCCGCCTCCAACAATCCAAATGTTTTTTCCATCTTTATTTTTAAGTTGGTTAGTAAAATCAACTATATTCTCATTCACAAACTTCACATCTTTGTTATCCTCGTTTACTGATCTTGAAAAAACGTAACATTCTTTATTACGATAAGGAAAATCCTCTGTTTCAAAATTCATTATCCAATCGTACGTTCTTCTTCCCATTAATATTGTATCCACAGTTTCATAAAACTCTGAGTACCCATTATCGCCTTCCCCTTCAACTTTAAATAACCAATCTAAAGATTCACTTTTGGTAGCAATGTAACCATCTAAACTCGTTGCTATAAATAATACTAATTTTCTATGATTACTCATGAAATCCTCTTCATCTCCCTAGTACTATTAGTGATTCTCAACACATATTGTCATTCTTACAGCAGCATAAACATCGCATAGTTGTGCGCTATCTATTAATAAGAGGTTGAAGCAGATAATGCGTCCACGATTCCCTTTACATGTAATAAATCGTCTATTATTTCGTCTGCTTGAGATAGCTCATCTTCTTGAGCAAAATCAAAATTGCAACCTACTGATATTAATCCATTGGACTTTGCTGCATTAATATCAGAAAGTCGATCTCCAATAACTACACCTTTTACCACTTTATATTTCTTTAAAATCGTGTTAAACAAATCAGTTTTATTTTGTGAAGGGATTTGTTGAATACTGAATGTCTCAGTAATCCATTTGTCTAAATTATAATATTTTATTATGGTATTTAAATATTCGGTTTGACCATTGCTAGCAATAAATATTGGATGATTTTTATTTTTTAAATAGCTTAGGACTTCCTTTGTATTGGTATACAGTGCCCCTTTGCCCATGTTTATATTATCGATTAATTTCTTGTGGAATAATTCATTCGCTTTTGTTCGAATCTCAATTGAATGGTTAGGCAGTAAGGTATTCCATACGACCGGTAACGGGACTCCCATTATCACACGGTACATCTCAATAGGTGTCTTTTTATCCCACAAATTAATAGACCTTAAATAATTAAACGTATCCTCTAAGGATAGCTCTAGTATTTTATCAGTTTGAATAACGTACCATCCATATCGAAAATTATTGTTAATGACATTACGCTCCATCCCTTCGGAGATTTACAAATTTTTACCCATTGAAATAGAAGCCGTTTTATAGCCAAGCATTATCTTCATTACCAGTAGTTTCCTGACCCTTCAATCTTTATTAACTCAATGTCTAATACTAAACGGACTTCCTATAATGTTTTTTGAGTGAAGTGTTCCAATGCTTCATTGACCAAAAAAAGATCATGGATTTTGTTTTCTAAACAGAACTGGATAACCAAATCAAATATATTACTGTCTGATAACGAGTAACCAGCAGAACTCAGTAGCGCATCGGTGTCCTGAGTATTTAGCTCCAAGGCCAAAGCGAGAGCAATGGTGGTATTTTTTCCTGGACGATAGTCAGCATTGGAACGAATTTTAGAAAACAGCTTTCGATCGATACCTGCCTTTTTGTAAATATCGACGTCTCTTGCACCTGATTTGTCAATCAAGCGAAACACCACTTCGTTCAATGTCGGTTTGCGATGATTTTTAATATAGTCCTCCAAATCAATCGCAATAATTTCTGATTGTAAGGTATATTCTAAATCCAATTTAGATTCTACGTTATAAGAAATCGGCTCGGTATACAAGTGATCTTGTATGTACTCTTCTAACTTATTTAATATTTGGGTATTGATCAAAAGATTCGCCTCCTAAATTGTCGCTTTTCAGGCGACCAAATCGATTTGAAAACTGGTTATGATTAGTTTACCAACAAACGAAAGAGGATGATGACTTTGAATAACAATCTAACAGAAATTATTTTCCTGCTCGATCGAAGCGGTTCTATGTCTGGACTTGAAAGTGATACCATCGGCGGTTTTAATGCGTTTATTGAAAAGCAATGCCAACTTGATGGGAAAGTATCGCTCACGACAGTCCTGTTTGACGATCAATACGAAATACTATGGGACGGCATCAATGCGGCTGGAGCAAAGATAACCCATGACGATTATTATGTAAGAGGCACTACTGCCATGCTGGATGCAGTAGGAAAGACAATTGTGGATGTCGGTCATCGACTTTCGAAAACACCAGAAGAACTAAAACCAGGCAAAGTCATATTTGTCATCACGACAGACGGGATGGAAAATGCTAGCCGTGAATTTACGCATGATAAAGTGAAAAAGCTCATTAAGCAACAGGAAGATAAATATTCATGGGAGTTCATTTTCATCGGTGCAAACATGGATGCGGCTAAGGAAGCCAGTAGTATGGGTATCCAAGCAGAGAATGCATTTAACTTTGTAGCTTCTGAAGTAGGTGTTGAGTCTATGTATGAAATGGTCAATGAGAATGTGGCGAAGAGAAGAAAGCGATAATGCTTATCTATTATCTATATAAATATTTTTCCAAATTAAATAACTCTATTGAAACTAGACAAAATGTACAATCACTTTTCATTTTAAAATCATAAGATATGAATGCAAGACTATTAAAACTAGAAAGGAGGTCTTGAAAATGGAAAATACGAGAAATACAAGAAACGGTTGTCGTGATACAAGAAATGCCGCGGAAGATGTCAATCATTGTAAAGGTTGTGCTTGTGATCAATTAAGACGATTACAAACACAGACTGAAGTTGATCTTTTCTTATCCGGTGGTCAGGTGATAGAAGATGTTATTTTTATTACCTTTGACCAAGAGAATTGCTGTGCATTCTTTACTGATCCAACAACAGAACCTGGTTCAACACTTATCATAGACTGTCAAGAGATTATAGCTATTCGAATTGAAGCTGACTGAGTTATAAGAGGGTCTCTTTCTTTATAGAAGAGGCCTTTCTCAATATAATAAACATTCTATATTGAACAAATTATTTATTATCATTATTTAGTTGAAATTGAAGCAAAATTATATCCAGTTCGTTCGAAAAACAACCAATTTCCTTACTATCGCACTGTGTGTCAAATGCGAAAAAAAGTGAGTTGGATTTCCCATTCACTTCTTTTCTAAAACTGTAAGTGATTTTCGGTTCGTTTACACATTTTTTTGAGGAATTCCTACGTAAATTGCTATTATTCCTACGTGAGCTTTGTATTTTCCTACGTCACTACGCTTTTTTCCTACGTGAACACCTATTTTTACAACTGAGCCCCCGCTCAGCATTTATTTCTTATATCAAATACAGAATAAATGTTAATTAGATGTGTTGATTTGGGTATATATCCATATCAACCATAAAAGTATTTCGGAGGGGCTACATATGTCGATTATTACGACCCGCTTTTGTATGGAACCACAATCAGGTAATGAATGAAGGTGCGAAAGGGATTTCTACGTCATTGGGGGTTAAGTTGATTTCTCTATAATAAGAGGGTTTTGTGAAAGGTAGGAATGTGGAATAAGAAAAAAGGGGTATCGGAACCCCTCATTCTTAGTTTTATACAGTTTTCGATAACTTGAGAATCTTTAGCTAAAGCTTCATCTTTAACCCCTCGTGGGATGCTTTAAAGCCTAAACTCTCATAAAAACGTAAGGCATCTTCCCGCTTTTTATCAGTGGTGAGCTGAACTAAGTGACAACCTCGCTCTTTAGCACGTTGAATTCCAAAGCGAATTAGTTCGGTTCCCAACCCTTTGCCACGTTCAGAAGAAGATGTTCTCACTCCTTCAATCGTTGCCCTCCATCCACCTTGATGTGTGATATAGGGTGTAAATGTAATTTGTTGTACTCCAATAATTTCTTCTCCGCGACAAGCTACTACCAACTCATTGTTAGGGTCAACTGTTATCGCCTGAAATGCTTTGATGTAACTGTCTGGAAGTGGTCTTTCGTATCGCTCTCGTTTGCTACCTAACACATCATCAGCCAGCATCTCTACAATTCTATCCAAATCTTGTTTTATTGCAATTCTAAACTTTAGATCTGACACCAAAAATCCACCTCCTCGTTAACCCACCTCCAAAACAAGTAGATGTTATAGCTGCCATGTCCGTTCCTTGGCAACTCTACTGACTTGAATGTATTAGGTGGATGCGTAATATGAGCTGAGGAGACAGCTAGTCCTGCAGCTCGAGATCTTTAGGTTAACCTTTTTGTTAACTTACATATTTACTTTCAATTTCAGCAAAAAATGCCTTGGTTAATAGTACAAAGTCTTCTTTATTCAATTTAGTTTCATCCCTGACTTTATACTTCAAAATGGACTATCAAACTTAATTGTTTTATCCGTGCACATTATATTATTGTTTCTCATCATTGAATTACATAAAATCCTCACTTCATTCAATGGATTTCTACGTTCTATATAGTAATATCCATCGTTTAGAAGCTGAATCTCTCTAATCTCTAGTTCCTAACACATCTGTACCTGGAGGTTCATAACCCATTTGGCGCGCCATAGCTACTATCTGACCCTTGTGATGGAATTCGTGAGTGATAGTATGCATAAGTAATTTACCAGGCGTTATTGATATCATTTCTCCTCCTACTCTCCAAGGTATCTCTCTTTGAATTGGTTCATCCATGTGATTCGAGAATACTTCAAATACCTCTTTTACATACGAATCTACTTGATCAAAACGCTCTTTTATTTCATCCAAACCTATTTCGGCCATATCTTCCTTTGCCGTAAGTGGTTTCTTCGTTTTTAATAAAATATATGAGCCTAGCCAAGCATGATAACAGTCTGATATATGTACCAGTGAATCTCTCATACTTTGAAAACCGAATCCATCCACTTTGCGATTAAAATCATTTGGTTCTAGTTCACTACAAAAGTCGAATACTATTCTTCGAGTTTGTTTGACCCATTCATATTCAGATTGATTCACTCCATACACCCCTTTAAGAAAGAAGATAATACATGATTATTCCTCTTTTATTTTCCAGCTATTTTGTAACTTCCTAATATAAATGATTTGACCTATATGATATGCGTTATGAGTTGAGACATTACCGAGTACTGCCCACCACTCCACATGTTCAGGGAAACCATTTACTTCACTTTCAACTTTTTCTTCAGTTAATAAACCTTGCCATCGTAACAGCACTTCTAAAAGTTGTTTTTTTAAGTCAGTGAATGTCTTATTTTCAGGAATAATAAAGCTTTTATTATTATTTCCTATGGAAGGGACAGCATTGACGTGAGATTTTTGGTATCTTGTTTGCCATGTTTGATTCCAATATAAAAGATGCTGGACAATTTCAGCAATACTATTACTATCTTTGTTTGGCTTCCAAAATGCTTCGTCCTCAGACAAATTTTCCACTGATCCTGAAAATGGAATGTACCAGCTAGGGTCATTAGCATTTGCTAACAACTGATCGGCTAAAACATCTTTTGCATGAAACATACTCCCACACTCCCTATATATTAAGTTCTTTTCCATACACCTAATTCTTTTTACTTTTATCCACTCGATGATACTCAGAAAGTTGAATGACTCGAACATTTCGTGTATCCAGCTCATGATAAATTCCTCTGCTGTCTGTAAACGAAATGTACTGGCCTCGTTCGCTTTGGATCAACTCTTCTGCTTCTTCTTGGGACTCCATATGGATAAACCTTCTGATGTAATGCTCTTCATCGAAGAAATAAGTTACTTTGAATTCTTTCATGATCATGAACTCCTCACCTATTGGTTATATCAAATCCTAATTTTCACGTATGGTTCATTTCGTCAATAACATATAAATTCCCTGCAACCTAATTAAAAACTAATGAATTACTGGATAGTCTCGAATTAAAAGTTAAAATATGTAAAGATACAGAGAATAAATAACAACTAGTATTAGACAATAATCATTAAAAAGGCACTAAACAAATACATTAAATAACAAAGTGAGGTCTTCATTTGAAATATTTAACCATAGGTATATTCCTTCCATTATTACTACTCACTGCCTGTTCAAAGGATTCAGCAGGCGATGCACTGATTAAACATGCAGAGCTGACAAAATTTGAAGAAAATCTTGTTGATCTAACGAGTGAACATTCATTTATTTTTGATATGGAAATAAATAATGAAGAAATCACTGAAATCATTGCGACAGTTGATTATTATGAAAATGGGGAATTTGTGCGTCAGATTGGAAATATGGGTTCAGCGATACCACAAGAAAATATTGAAGACACGATAAGAGTATCCTTCATTCAGCAACCAATTAATGAAAACGAAGAAAATTGGTTAACATCGGTCATGACAGACGATGGTCAATCGTCAGGTACTGTTTTAAATAAAATAGATGGTAAATCAAGAATAAATTTCGTTGCTGGCTCTGGAGGTGTAAATGAAGGCCCTTTGGTTATTGGTGAGAGTAAAGTAATTGGTACTCTTGCATACTCAAGTAAAGATGAAATGTCTATTGTGAATGAAATAGAAACAAAAGAAGAGTTTAAAAAAGCCACTGATTATGAGCAAGCATATCTCATATCTGTTAAATTACGATAAGTTCCAGGAAACCATAACCTATATATTAAAAAATGCGCGGTGACTAAGTCATCGCTCTTTTTTATGCTTGGAAAGAGGCTTCCCATTATGAGAAGCCTCTATCAAAACCATATTCTTTTTAACTTGCTTTGTCTTGCTTGATAGGTTTACCGGTCACAATCAGTTGCATTTCCGTTAGCGATTCTGTTTTCCCTGCAAAGTTTTCAGCTTCTGCTAGTAAGAAATGTGTACCGTTCCTGATGTCTAGCTCCATAGAGAATGTTCCATCAAGTTGGGTTTTCACTGATCCCAGTAGTGTCCGTTTTTCGCCGCGTTGATCGTAAATATTTATTGTCGTACCGAGCTCTACGGTACCAGATACAATTACCGGACGCTCCTTTATCCATTGTTTCTCATGGTCCCAAACTGGTGCTTGAGGCATTTGTTGTTCTACATCCATCGACCAACGCATGGCATTTGTAAAGAGCTGCTTTCCTTCCTTAGTCCAACCATACTCAGGTCCAATGATATTCGTTACTGCAAATGATGAAAGAAGTAAATGAACGTGATTTTTGCTTCTGAACTCATATGCAATCGAATTCCCTTTGTCTATTCCGTCTACTGATAAATCAGCTAGTGGAATCCCATTAAAATGTTTAAAAGTTGCGTAAGGACTCTTTTCTGAATGAATCATAATTTGATTATTTTCATCCACTTCAATTCCTTCGAACAATGGATGCTCATTTGTAGCACTTACAAAAACAGCACCTTCATCATAACCATGGTTATCTAAATCAGGACTTCCCTCTGCTTCTTTTAGCAATTGAATCGAGCCTTCTTTTAGACCCCATGTACTCGTGAAAACAAGACTTACTTGATGTTCATCACTCTCATGGATCAACTGCTTGATTTGCTCTTTGGTACCTTTGTTTGTATTCACTATGATTACTTCATATTTAGAGATGTTACCGAGAATGTCCCAACTCTTTTCTTCTGCAAAGATATTCTGTTCATTCAAAAACTTGGTCAATGCTTGATTCATGTCCCCGAGGACCGCTGCCTCATAGGCAATCAACTCAAAGTTATATTCCATGTTTTTTTCTCCAATGGATATCTCGAAAGTTTTTGGAAGATACCCTTTGGCAAGCACTTCAAGCGTATACTCACCTGGAAGGAGGTTTTTAAACGTATATAATCCATCCTTTCCGCTTACTGTTGCATCCCTATATTTAGGCTCATCTGTTGGAATGAGCGTTAACATAGCCCCTTCCAAAATATCGCCAGTCTTCTTGTCGGCAATTACACCTTTCAGGTCGGTTCCATCAATTGCTTCAAGAGTAAAATGAAGATCAACACTGCTACCAAGGTCTGCTACCTCGACCTGTTTCGTTTGGTCTGTAAAGCCTCTTGCTTTCACTTTCACTTCATATTCTCCAACCCCGATGCCAAATCGATAAAAACCATCTGCATTTGTTGTCGTTTTTAAGTTTTTGCCAGGAATAGTGACAAGTGCTTCGGCTATTGGATTGCCCTGTTCATCCTTCACCTCACCTTTAATTTCTCCTTGACTTGCTGTTAATGCAAAATCCACCGCATTCAAGTAAATTTGTTTAGCGTGCTCTGTCCAGCGGTCATTCGGATTTCCATATATTCCAACATGTAGAGTGGAGAGAAGAATTTGGACACTGTTGGATGAAGTAAATTTGTAGCCAACCGAACTGCCAAGCTTCCCTTCATGCCCGAGAGATCCAATGGTCGTCCCACTATAATTTTCGTAGACTTGATATTGTGTTGCTCCTTTGGAATTCACAAGCAGTGACAATTCATCACCTTGTTGGAAGCCGCGGAAAATTGGATGTTCTTCATCCACACGAATTTTAATTTCCTTTTCTGCAAAGCTTGAGCTTACTTGTTCAGGGTCTCCGTATGCATCTGACAGATCTCTAAGTGTCCCAAAACTATTTTGTCCAGGGAAAATCATGCTTACTTCATTTTCATTGGCCGCATCGACCATAGCTTTAAAACGGTCTTCCTTCATAGAGAAGGAAATATCGTTTGCAATGATCAATTTATAATTTGGTATATTTTCAATTAATGATTCGAATTCTCCGTATGGATAGAAGTCCACTTCATATCCCTGTGCCTGAAGGAACGGCACTATACGAGCCTCATTTGTCGGGTTAGCAAGAACGGCAACTTTATCTGATACTAACATCGACAAGTTTAACGACGTGGCTTCTCCTTCAATGATTTCGACTGATTCATAGATTGGAGAGTAACCTGTTGCCATGATGCGAACTTCATATATTCCAGCTGGCAAGGTAATCTGGTATTCTCCTTGTTCCGTTGTCTTGACTCCCGCTGGCGTACCAATAATATCTATACTAGCTCCGGAGATTGGTTGTTTTGTTTCAACATCAACAACTTTACCACCAAGTGTTCCGGAATTTTCAGATTGTATGGTGAGGGTTTTTTCCAGGGTTTGTCCGTTTTCAATTGTCACAGTAAAATCTTTAGACTGATGTCCAAATGCCTCAACTGTAACGGTGTATGTCCCTGCTTCAAGCCCGGCAAAGAATTGGCCTTCTTCATTTGATTTAACCTTTTTACCAGTCTCTTTGATGGTTACTTCACCTTTTACCGGTCCATTTTCATTTTGGATCACTCCATGCAATTCTCCAACTAGTGCAGGCTTTTCATCCAGCGCCCAAGTAATTGCATTGTTTAGCAGCTTCTCCCTTGCCGAATCAAATGAATCGTCTGGCCTGAATATTTGGCTTATAACCATATTTGCCATAAGGATTTCAAGCGAGTCGTTTGTGCGCCCTTTATAGGCGATCATGCTTCCACTTTCACCCGTTATTGTCTGGTTAAAATCAACGATCGTTTTTCCTGAATATCCATCAAATCCGTAATAGTAACCCGATTTCGGTGGAATATCAAACACTTCACCCGCTTCAAATCCAGCTGTAATCGGATGTTCCTTCTTGATGATTCCTTGTGTTCCCGACTTATTGGTTCCTTCGAAGATTGTTGTCGGATCATTAAAATATTCATTTAAGTATCGGATTGAGCCTCTTCCACCTGCCTGGCCTGTCCAGATAACGGAAACGCGCTTTTGATCCAACGCTTTTTGGAAAGCTTCGAACTCTGATTTTGTTGGAACTAAGCTTGGAGCATAGTCTGAATTGGCAAATACTAAATCGACTTGGTCCAATTTATCAATGTCCTTGTAATTCATATATTCAACTTTGTAGCCCCGCTCTACTAGATATTGCTTCAGATTCGTACCAGAGGCGTTTGAATCGACAATCACGCCAATGGTTGGAGTTGGTTTTAACGTCACATTCAAGTCCTCGTTTTTCCCTGTAGTAATCTTCACTTCAAAGTCTTTACGGACAAATCCTTCTTTTTGGATACGGACAGTGTAGTCGCCAGGTTCTATTTTGGTGAGGCTATATTGTCCTTGTAAATTTGTAGTTGCTTCTCTTGGTTTGCCAATAATTGAAACTTTGGCACCTTCTACTGCATTTCCGTCTTTTTCATTTTCAACAGTTCCTTTAAATGAACCTACGTTGTCAGCCACCTCCATTGGAATGGTTAGTTGCTTACTACCTGCAGTAGCATTCACTTGAACTACTTTAGATTTATAGCCGTATGCAGTGATTTCTATTTCATATTTGCCTTCTAATATTGCAATGGCAAAACCGCCATCTTCCCCGTTTGATTTAGTTGAAAACGGCTCATCTTTCACTTTAATATCTGCCTTTAATGGCTCCCCATTTTCATCTAATACTGATCCGCTGATCAAAGGGAATTTTGCATCTGCAGCCCAAAGAACGGATTGAAGTAACATTTCCCTGCCTTCTTCAGTGTAGTCCTTTAATGTATGGTACAGGGTAAAGCCATGACCGCTCATTAGCAATTCAACGCTACCAGAAGTTCTCGGTTTGTAGGCTATGCCAAGACCATGTGATGTTTCTGAACCTTCATGTTTGATTTCAGCTAGAGGGTAGCCGTTATAATTTTTAAAATAACCGATTGCACTTGCTCCAGGAGTTAAAATCGCCACAGAATCCCCCTGTTTTGCACTACTGAAGATAGGGTGATCTTTCAGGATTTTATACTGCGCAGAAGCATTGGTTTTTCTGACTGTCCCACGTTCTTTCGGATCTTGCCTATGGCGAACAAGATGATTAATGCCTGATCCACTCCAGTAAGCTTCTCCGAAAATCAAGCTTGTCTCAGCCTCATCTGCAGCTATCATCATCTCATCGAAGACCGTTTTCGTGAGTGTAGATGTACTTGGCTCATTAAAGAACACGACATCAAAATCTGGCATTCTATTGACCAATTCGGCTGGTTGTAAATCCGTTGCAGTAATACCAGCTTGTTGCAACATTGCTTTAAAGTTTTGACCAGAAGTAGAGTAGTCGCCCACAACAGCCACCGACGGCATCTTGCGAAGGGCAACATCGATGTCACCTTCAAGGCGGGCAAGATCAACTGTTTGATTGTTCGCAATGTAACCTTCTTTTGTAAAGCTTAGCTTGTATACTTCTTCATCGAGCTCAGTTACTTCATAACGACCATTTGTGGTTGTCTCTGTCTCAGCAACTGTTTCTCCTGATTCATTTTTCACTTCTACTTTAACGCCACCGAGCTCAATTCTTGATGCGGCATCAGTAATAGACCCTGTCAAAATGCCGTTTTCTGATTCCCCGAGCGTTACATTGACAACTGCAGGTTCACCAGAAGCAGTCGTTATTTCAACTGCTTGAGTTCCAAGTCCTTTCGCACGGACGTTAATCGTAAACGAGCCTTCATCATGGAAAAGTTCAAACGTTCCATTTGCATCACTTGTGGTTTTCACTCCTGTTTCAAGCACCTCAACGCTTGCTACAATAGGTTCTCCTGCTGAATTCTGAACTGTACCAGAAATTTTCCCGAATTCTGAGCTGTATAAATAGTCAAGACTATTTAGCAGGATGTTTTGCTGCCCCTTTAACCAGCCTTGCGTCGTTTCCCATGGAACTGATGCGTGGCTAGATAACAATAAATGAGCGCTTGTTTCAGACACAGCATTATAAGCAATCCCAGATCCCACGATGCCAAGTTCCGTATTTCCGATTTTACCAATCGTACGTCCTGAATATTGATTGAACCAAGCAAAATCCGCATCATTTCCCAGAACGTTAATCTTGTCACCTGTTTTGTATCCTTTAAGAATTGGATGTTCTGCTACTACTTGAATTTTGACCTCGCCACCATCATAATCTTGGCCAATTTCTTTCGGATTTTGGTAGAAATCTCTTAACTGTTCAATTGAACCGTATTCAGTTCCCCATTGATCTGCAAATATGACACTAACATCATGGTCTTTTGCTTTTTCCATTAACRCATTGAATTCTTCTTTTGTAGGCTGAACACCACTAGTACCGTAAGCACCATTGAGATAAAGGACTTTGTAGCGTCCGATATCTTCGCCCAAATCCCAGCCTCGTTCCTCTGCTGTATAACCGTTCAATTCTAAAAACTGAGTAATTTCACCTTGATAATCATTTAAAACAGCCACGTCAATTGGTTGTAAATTCAATGTGATTGCCGCTTTTTCACCAGGTTTAACAGTGATTTCTCCATCACCTGCTTTATATCCAGGTAAAGTGAAAGTCACCTTAAAGGTTCCTTCAAAAACACTTTCACTTAAAAATTCACCTGCACTATTGGTCTTACCTTTTATAGGCGTATTCTTTAAAGTGACTTCGACGTTTTCGAGCAATTTCTCCGTCCTATTATCTTTTACAGTAATGGCAATTGAGCCTGACTGTGCATCTTTTATCTCATAATTTTTTGTCTGTTCATAACCAGATACAAATGTTAATTTTTCAGTGACCTGCTTTTTGCCATATTGATAAATTTGTATAGTGTGTTCACCTGGTGTGTGTTTTAACACGTAACTTCCGTCTGTCTTCGCAGTGACTGATTGTCCTGTTTTGACAACAGTTACCTTGCCTTCAACTGGCTGACCTTTTTCATCTTTCAATACACCTGCTAAAATCCCAGGAGATTCATAGCTTCTGACTCCAGATTGGTAAGGAACGATGATCTGTCCAGGCAATATCGGGATGCCCGATGTACTATAAGCCGGCAAGCTAAAATCCTTCAATTGTTCACCAGTATATACATCTATAACGGATAGACTGCCGTTTGTCCCCGCGAAGAATAAAAGTCCATTTGCAGAAACGGATCCGCTATTTAACGTCGTTCCAAATGATCGGTTATTCCATAGTTCCTTACCTGTCGTGCGGTTAAAAGCTCGCAGTACTGGCAGTGTTGCCGAACCGATGATAACAATATCTTCATACACGATTGGCGAACCAGCCTGGGTATCACCTATACCCGTAGCTTGCCACTTCTCTTCACTAGTTTTGGCATTAACTGCGTAGAGAGTTCCTGTACCTGTGTCGAAATTGGTTCCTGCAAAATAAAGTGTTCCTTGATTAAATACTGGTTTCGAAGTGATTCCTTCATTTTCAAGTGTCTTACTCCATACCTCAGCACCATCTTCAATGCGGAAGGCACGAATTGTTTGATTGTCATAACTACCGATATAAACGAGTCCTTCTCCGACACTTGGCCCAGAATAAGTAGCTGCCCCAAGCGGGTTACTCCATATTTCCTCTCCAGTTTCTGCGTTTAGTGCAATCAACTTTGCGCCCTTTGTGAGATTTGAAGAAACAAATAGTTTTCCATCTAGAAAAACAGGAGATTCATAGATGCTCATAGTACCGACCTGGGTACTCCATTTAATGCCCCCAGATTTAAGGTCCAAAGCATAGATTTTCCCATCCTCACCACCGGATAGATAAACCGTATTTCCGTGTATCGTTGGTGATGAACGGTTCTTGTTCCCTACCTTGACTGCCCATATTTCCTTACCATTAGTAGAATCTAGCGCGACTACATATCCTCTGTCCGTCACCAAAACGACTCGATCTTTCGCAGCTGCTGGAGTGGAGAACAAGATACTCCCTTTTCCAGAAGCACTATATTCCCAGCCGTTTTCAAGAGCTTGCAGATCTATGGCATTGGCGGAAACAGCGTTCCGATTTATATTTCCGTTTGCCGTTCCCCAGTCCTTCGTGAAAGCAGTCTCTATGGTTTGAACTTTTAACTCAACTGTCTTGTTTTCGTTAACATCCAGTTCTTTTATTAATCCCTTAAAACCTTCTCCCGTTACTTGTAAGTCATACTTTCGAGCTGGGAGRCTATTTATTTCGAAAGTCCCGTCCTCGTCTGTTCTTAATGTTGAAAGTGGAGTCCCTTTTATTTGAACATACGCGTACGGAATAGCTTTTCCTTTTTCATCTAATACTTTTCCTTTTATCGAATAAGTTTGGGCCTTTTCGAGCACCCAATTAACCGATAAAACTTCTCCCTTGGTCATTTCAATTGTGCTTTCATAAGTCTTGTAACCAAAAGAGCTAATGCTTACTTGATGAATTCCCTCGCGAATTTTAACATTGAATTCACCATCTTCAGAGATGTCATAGGAGAGACCTTCCCCTTTAATTTCGAGTTTTCCAGTTACTGGCTCACCTTGTTTATTTTTTAATGTTCCTTTCAGTTCCCCAGCAAATGCCGTATCCGTCACTGCTTGATAAATGTTGATGATCCCGCTTCCATAAGAATCGTTTGGCAATGTCCCCATATGCGGCTCAACACGGGCAGTTTCTTTTAGTGTTTCTTTAACTTCATCAATCGATAGATTAGGATTCGCTTGATATAATAGGGCGATTGCGCCTGTTACTTGTGGGGTAGCCATTGAAGTTCCGCTGATTGTTTGATATTTACCTTCATTCCTCTTAGCAGGCCAAGCAGAATAAATGTTGTGGCCTGGCGCAGAGATATCCGGCTTAATCAAACGTTCGGTTACACCATTTTCATCTTCCCAAAAAACCGGTCCCCGGCTAGAAAAAGAAGCTGTCTGGTCATAAATATCCGTTGCTCCGACAGCAAAGGTTTCTGGAAAGCTTCCCGGTGAGCCAATAGTTTGGACTCCCGGTCCGTCATTACCTGCCGCAAACGATGGGAAAATTCCAGCTGATACCCAGGCTTTCACATCGTCATAGAATTCTAGATTATACGTATTTGCGTTGCCCCAAGAATTATTGACGACATTGGGAGCTTTGGAAGGGTCGCCGCCCGGTGCCATGAACCATTGAAACGCCTGATGGATTTTAGATAAGCTAGTAGAACCAGTATCACTGAAGATTTTAGCTGCAATCCATTCTGCTCCAGGTGCTACACCTATTGGTTCACCTGCTCCTCCTCCAACTGCTGTTCCAGCTACATGAGTTCCGTGGCCATATCCGTCATTTGGGGTAGCATAATTGTTCCCTGATAAATCAATCCAAGAGTATTGATGGTTGCCATCACGCCCTCGATAATTTTGCTTAAGGGCCTCATGGGTGCCATCCACTCCGGAGTCCATGATTCCGACTACAGTCCCTTCCCCTTTTAATCCATATTGTCCCCATACTTTAGGAGCGAAGATTTTTTCAAGACTCCATTGCGGAAGTTTTGGCGGGTTATTTTCAACCGTAACTTCCGGCAAACTTAATGTTTCATCAAGTACAATTTCAGAAACATCATCACGCTTCTTCAACTCATCCAAAGCTTCCTTCGTGACAGTAGCTGTCATGCCATTGATAATCCATAGCGATTCTTTCTTTTTTGCTTGTCCTTTGCCTTCTAAGGAAGCTAATGCTTGCTGAATTCCTTTTTGAGACGCAGTTGCTTTTTCCTTCAGGTGTTCGTTGATTGTTGTAATTTTTTCTGTGCGTTTTTTTTTGCCTTTTACTTGAGAAAACACCTCGTTGAGATTGGGTCTGTCTTTCATTCTAATGATGACATCAATTTCTTTTTCTTTTTCAAAAGCTTTAAGAAGTTTTGATTCTGATTTCCCATCAGGACTTTTAGGTTTCGATTCACCATTAAGAGGCGGCGGTTCGATTCCTAAACCTTTTAGAAGATTGGTGAGTCCACTACTATCTTCATCATTTTCTTCTTCTGATTCTAGTTTTGGCTCTCCTACTTCATATTCCTTTTCGCGCAGTTTCTCAAGCAATTGTTCTTCCTTAGAATAATCTTTCGCTTTTTCTTCAGCTGCATACGAAATCTCTGGAACAAATGTTGAAACTACTAAAAGAAAGACCAACAGGACAGCAAAATATTTCCGGGCATTTTTCCTACACCAGTTCAATAATCGTGCACCTCCATAAATTTTGTTTATGAAGTAATACTGCAAAAATTTGTAAATACCTTTATAATTAACTGAACATTTACAACATTCCACTAAAAATAACGCGATAGTACTAATTCCAACATTTAGGGTAGTATAAAAGATACAACATATCTTCACAAAAGTAATTTCAAATTGTCATGTGTTCTTGTTCACGATAAATAGAAAAAATGAGCAATGACTAGGTCATCGCTCATTTTTTCTTGATGTATTCTCATTATAGGCTGTTAATTTAAAAGCTCATATACCCAATCATTTCAGCAAAAGGTAAGATAGAAAGTCCTGAAAAAACTAAAAAAAGACTTAACCCAATCAAAAATGCTTTTCTAATTAATGCTATTTGATTTTCTCTAGATATCATTCAATACTTTCAATGTTGCTAAAACATGATGAAGAAAATCTGGAATGTCACTCATGTGTTCTTCGTTAATTTTATGACTAAATGCTACTTCAATCGTGTTTAAGTACCTTGACGGTTGTTGGTCAAAGACGAAACTCAGTGTTTGAGTAAGCTTTGCGTCTGGTTCCCAAATATCTGATAGTGCTTGCTCAATCTTCTTACATTCGGTTATATTTCCAACCCGCTTGATAAATCGTATGTACAAGGAACACCCTTGACTTTCCTCTGGAGTATCCAATATCTCTGCTGCTAAATCTTCTAAAGAAGCTTCCAATATAATTTCTGCTGTAACCTCTTGTTTATCGACTAGCGTAAAGTGGATGGCAAAATCCCTCGCCATAATCGAAAAGTCCATTCGATCAATCCGGTTCGTAATATCAATCTTGCGTTCTATATTGTCTAAATCATACACAAGATTTTCAAAGGCTACTTTTAAATTCTCAAAAATGGTTGGATCATACATATAAATACCTCCAAATGAAATTCCCTTGAGCTTCTCCMTATTCTATCCACTCCAGACCAGAAGTATGACAGGGTAGGTGTTTTAGGGTAATGAAAGAATAAATACCTTCTATATAATAACTAGCTACCGAATATGTAATTTCGGCTGCATTATTAACAAATGGATCTATTCTTTATTTAAGGTATCGATAAAATGTTTTAAAATTCGTGCGGTTAATCCCCAGATTGTATACTGCTCATAGTCATAAAACCATTCCTCTATCACCCGTGTTCTCCATTGATACTGTTTGCCTTTTGCAATCTTATCGTAAGGGAAATCGGTTAATGGCATGGGTTGCACCGGAACTAAATGTTTATACGGCTGATGATTTAATAGCCATTTGACTGGTACTGTAAATACTTTTTCCACTTCTACTTTGTTAAGTCGATGCGTCTGATGGTCGTCGATAATCCCGACAAATGGATATACAACAAATGACGACGTTGGAATAAAAGCACTCATCTGCCCCAAAATACGGATGCTCGATGGATCAATACCTAACTCTTCATGCGTTTCACGGATGGCTGCGTCAACGGGAGTAGCATCTGTTGGATCGATTCTTCCGCCAGGAAAACTAATATCCCCTGGTTGTTTCCTCATTGTAAGCGAACGCACTTCAAACAAGACATGCCACTCATCATTCACTTGAACAAGCGGAATTAGGACCGCAAAGCGCATCGCAGTTTCCTCTCCTATAAAAAGAGGCTGATTTTGACTTAACTCATTCTTAATTTTTTCCAAGTCCATAATATAACCCCTATCGCATAGTTTCATATACTCCTATGGTAGCATGAAAAAAATTCGAATGATAAGAAGAAGATGCTAATTCAAATTGAAATTATACGCCCAACTACAAGTCCAGAGCTCTCTTYACTACAGCCCAGTCGAACAAAACAGGACGATTCTCCATCCATCTGGATCCTCTATCGTAATTCCGGCATCTTCCCAGTATGGATTTTCCGCTTTAACTTCTGGGTACCCCATCTCCTCCAACGTGCTTGCAACCTTATTAATTACATCCCAATTCGGTAAATAAAAAACGAGCAAATTGTCATTGGTTGGAGCAGGGCAAGGTGAACCTGCTTCAAGAGCCGTAAACTCCAAATGAAAATTTGTGTCAGGAAGCCCATACATAACACCATCATATCCATTATGTTCCCAGAACTCACCAACCCTCTGTAGCCCCAACCCTATTTCATAAAACTCAATGATTTTGTCCAGTTGATCTGTCGGTCTCGCAATTCTCATCTGAACCACAGGCAGTTCCTTGGACCAAGACCTTTTCACCTTCACGGTATAGGGTAAACTCGAATGCTTCAAAACCTGATAGTATTCTCCCTCTACTTCAACCACTATTGGATGAATCGTAGCGGGCCTATCTGTCGGGTACCAGTTACGATTTTCTTTCACTAAAACAAAAGATCCAA
>NZ_JBFUKT010000041.1:0-23074 GCF_056400705.1 Paenisporosarcina sp. P5_A11 | reverse complement strand
AATTCAGAAAACGAGACGTTATCCACATGTGGATAACGTCTCGTTTTTAATTTACCTTCATTGGAAGCAAATTCTTACATTTATCGGTTTCTATAAAATTCATTAATTGCTGAGTCACTTTTTATAACGGACAGGACTTCTTGTTTCCACGATTTAGAATCACCAACGTAAAAGGACATATCACGGTCGTATAATCCTTCGATTTCTGCTCGAGTGAATTGGAAATGCATCAATTTATCATTATCGGGTTCTAAGTGAAAATCGATGGTGTCCAAGTTATCAATAACCATAAATAATACGCTAGCATTGTATAATAGCATGCTTCTTTTATCTGTCCAATACTCCTCGTATTCACTAGTGGTCATCTGTTCATTATCATTCCGTCCATAATTGACTGTTAATCCATAGGGCTGTTTTTTTGTTTGCAATTCAATCGTTTTTCTATACTTGGCACCTGGAAGTTCATCCAAAATCGCAATCACTGAGCTATTATCTCCTATATAGGATCCTTTATATGGCGTGTAATCCTCCAACGTGTAGGATATTCCTTGAAATGATACAGTCTCGTCTATAAAAGAGGATTGCTCGGCAGGTTGGAAGTTATTGTTTCCTTGTATTGAGTTGAAAACGAAGAATGCCAGTAATGCAAACACAGCGATGCCCGCTATATTGATGAAGAGGTGCTTGTATGATTCACGTCTCTTTTTCATAGGAGACTCTTTTTGCAGTTCTTTGAGTAAAATAGAATGTATCAAGTTTTTTGCCTCGTATGACATAGTAGGTTTAGGTAATGAACTCAGTTTTTCATCAATTTGAAGATTATCCTTAATTGTCATCATTCACCCCTCCTAATTGTTTACGTAACGCTCTTTTTGCACGATGATAGGTAGATCTGACTTTATTTTCAGTCCATTTTAAGGTTTGAGCAGTTTCGTAAGTTGTCAATCCGCTAATCCCTCTTAAAATCAAAATTTCTTTATAATGTTGGTTAAGTGAATGAATGGCTTGAATAAGTTCGGAATTTTCTTCACTCAACCCCATAAGGTATTCAGGTGTGCGGTCCGTTTGGGGTTCTGGACTTGTGTTGAATGTAAGAATATCTTTCCATTTATTACGTTGTTTTTTTCGTATTTCATCAATAGCGAGATGTCGAGCGATACTATATAACCAGGTTTTCGGACTTGCTGCTTCATTGAAGGAGTCATAGGATTTAATTGCTTGTATAAAAACTTCTTGGACCAAGTCTTCAACGTCTGAAGAGCCTATCCTATACAGAAAGAACTGGTAAATCACATCACTATACAAGTCAAACCATAGTGAGATTTGTTGATTTTTCCCCATTACACCCTCCGGAATTCTGTCGTTATGTATTAGTCGAATTCTATTCATGATTATCGCATGTAAAATGAAAAGAATTTATTAAATCTAGTTGGAATAAGCATAAAGGGTAAAAATGTTGGGGTTTTAGTTAAACTTGGTGGGTAATATGCATACACTACTAGTTGGTTAGATTAAATAATAAAACATAAAGGAGAACAATACATTATGAGCATTGCTGTGATATATGGAAGTACTCGCATAAATGGGAATACTGAACAATTAACGGAACATGTGATAAAAGGACTTGAGGTAGAGAAAATTTTTCTGCGCGATTTCTTAATTCAACCAATTGATGATCGTCGACACACAGAAGGTGGATTCACAGATGTGGACGATGACTATAGTGAGTTGGTTGAGAGAATGATGAAACATGACACATTTATATTTGCGACACCTCTTTATTGGTACAGTATGTCAGGAACTATGAAAAACTTTATTGATCGATGGTCACATACGATGCGCGATGAAAAATTCCCTGATTTTAAAAAACAACTTGGCACAAAAAAAGCATATGTCGTAGCAGTGGGTGGCGACAATCCTTATTTAAAAGGGCTACCGCTCATTCAGCAATTTAACTATATCTTTGAATTCATGGGCATGACATTTGGAGGTTATGTACTTGGTAAAGCGAGTCGTCCGGGTGATATAACCGAAGACATGACGGCAATTACAGCTGCGGTTCACTTAAATAAAAAAATAAGTCAATAAATAATCCTATAATAGAGTGTCGGACACCGAAGCTTCTTTGGGGGGAATAATCTCCCAACACAAGTCGGTGTCTGGCATTTTTTAGAGAAATATTAATTCTTTTTTATCAGTTTCGTGAATTTTGTTTGTTTAGAACTTACGAAAACTCATTTATAATGTATGATTAAAGGATTAAGCGGTAATAATCGTGCTAACATAAGAATTACATAGTCGAAATAGTATTTGGAACGGGAGGAACCGAGTATGAGTGAGGCTGCTTTATTACAACGAGAAGCGATGGATGTATTAAAACAAACGAGTCGGACTTTTTTCATTCCAATAAATTTTCTAGAGCCGACCTTACGAAAAACGGTTGCATCTGCGTACTTATGTATGCGTGCCATTGATGAAATAGAAGATCATCCAGATATGAAAGCTGAGACAAAACGTCAATTATTAACATCGATTAGTGAAAGTATGAAAACATCTTTCGACGCTGAAAAGTATCGTGCACTTATTCAACCTTACCAAAACTTGCTTCCAATCGTAACCCAACGTCTAGCAGATTGGATTTTATTATGTCCACCGGATGTAGTAGAAAAGGTAAAAGCGTCAACTGCTGATATGGCAGAAGGTATGGCGAAATGGGTCGATAAAGACTGGCGCATTAAGACCAAAGAAGATTTAGATGATTATACGTATTATGTGGCAGGTCTAGTTGGATGCATGTTGTCTGATTTGTGGAAATGGCATGATAATACCGAAACAGATCGTGAGAAAGCGATTGCTTTTGGACGAGGCTTACAAGCAGTAAATATTTTACGTAATCAAGAAGAAGATCATGAGCGGGGCGTGCGTTTCTTGCCTGATGGTTGGGAGAGAGAAGATTTATTTTTATATGCAAAGCAAAACTTAGCAATGGGTAACGATTATGTGAAAGATATTAACAATCGTGGAATTACAATGTTTTGTAAAGTACCGCTTGCTCTTGCAAATAGTACATTAAAAGCAATGAAAATAGGTCGAGAAAAAATTTCCCGTAAGGAAGTCGAATCAATCGTAGCTGACCTTGAAAATCACAATTGATCAAAAATTGCAGACTGAAAATAATTTTAAAGTGAAAGTGCCAGCCACCAAGGATCTAGTTGGACATGAAATGTCCCGCTAATCCACTGAGTGACTGGCACTTTTATGTTTATATTTCTACCTTGCTTCTACAGATTTTCCTAGCTGAGTAAGACGTTGGGCGAAGTCCTCAGTACGTGGTGTTGTCCCCTTAAAGACATCGTGCATTTCATATGCTTGAGTACCATGTTCAAATGAATCCAATCCCACAGTTTCTGCTTCTTTAGATACACGTAAAGGACTAAACGCACGTATTGCTAACAAGCTACCACCGACAGTTAGTGATGTCCAAGTAATGATTGCAGCGATACCTACTAATTGAATTGCAAGTATTCCTAAGCCGCCGCCATATAACGCACCGTTTGTTGTGTCGAACAACCCAACTGCAAGTGTTCCCCAAATCCCTCCGATACCATGTACAGATATAGCTCCGACCGGATCGTCGATTTTTGCTTTAACATCAAAGAAGCGAATGCTCTCCGTCATTAACACACCTGCAACAAGACCGATTGTAATAGCACCAACAAGTGAAACATTTGCGCAACCAGCGGTAATTCCCACTAGTCCGCTAAGAGCTCCGTTTAATGAAAGTGAAGCATCCATTCGTTTGTAGCGAAGCTTTGTATAGAAAGCAGTAGATATTACTGCTGCAGATCCAGAGAGTAATGTATTAGCAATAACTATAGGGACTAATTTAGCGTCAGCCACAAGTGTGCTAGCTCCATTAAATCCGAACCAGCCTACCCATAATATTAAGACGCCAAGCGCTCCTAGTGGGATGCTATGACCAGGAATAACATTCACTAAGTGGTCTCGATATTTTCCGATGCGAGGACCAATCAGCCATGCAGCAATTAATGCACCAACTGCTCCAGTTAAGTGAACGACTGATGATCCAGCAAAATCGATGAATCCCAATTTAGCTAGCCATCCACCACCCCAAACCCAGTGTCCAACAATTGGGTAAATAACCCCAGCCATCGCAACTACTAATAGAAGGTAAGAAGATAATTTCATCCGCTCGGCTACTGCGCCCGAGATTATCGTTGCACACGTAGCGGCAAAGACAGCTTGGAACACAAAGAAACCAATATCTTCACGCCCAAGTAAGGCAAACCCCTCAGTGCCAATTAGACCGAAGGCAGAAGGGCCAAACATAATCGCAAATCCTACGATAAAATAAAGGAGTGCACCGATCGATAAGGTCAATAAATTTTTCATTAATATGTTCACTGTATTTTTGGAACGAGTGAATCCTGTTTCGACCATCGAAAAACCTGCATGCATAAAGAATACTAAAATTGCACCAATCATCATCCACATCATGTCGACAGAACTCTGTACTGCTTCAATTGCCTCCATTGCCTCCATATTAATTCCCCCTTAGTATACGGCGATTGCGCCTCGTTCTTTTGTCCGAATTCGAATTGCTTCATCCAATGGAAAAATGAAAATCTTTCCATCTCCCACTTCGCCAGTAGCTGCGTACTCTAATATCGCTTCAATAATTGGTTCCACTAAATGATCTTCAACCACCATTTCTAATTTCAATTTCGCTGAAAATTCCATTTCATACAAGTTTCCACGAAATAGCCCGGTTCTTCCTTCTTGTCTACCGCACCCAGCAATTTCAGTCACACTTAGACCATCAATACCTTCTAACGCTAACGCTTTCCGAACATCTGAAAACACATCCGGTCGAATAATTGCCTCAATTTTTTTCATAACCCTTCTCCTTTCGATTTCTCTTTCTAACATATGTTAGGTTTTCTAACATGATAATTCAAAAACGGTAAATAATCAAACTATTTTAAAAAATGATGTTAGGTTTTATGACATGTAGTGAAGAAATGAGGAGGTTGACCCAATAAAAAGGGATGAGGTTTTTATTTGTTTATACAAAAAGCGGCTGTTGTAAAAACAACGACCGCTTTCTTTAACTCCTAAATATTAATTATGTTAATCAATCGTCAAATTTCACTTTTACAACTAAACTCGTATTTTTTATAACTAAGCAACGCCGATTATTTTTATTTTTGTGCTTCAAAGTAGATAGCTGCAAATAGTTTAGCCGTCATCAGCATCGCATTTTCGTCAAAATCAAATTGTTCATGGTGGTGTGGGAAAACGAGCGATTCGTCTTGTAGTTTTGCTCCCACAAAGAAAAAGGCGCCAGGCAACACTTGGGTATAGTAACTGAAATCTTCGACAGGCATGACTGGAGGTGTTTCAATGACTGCATCTTCACCATAAAGACACAAGGCTGCTTGTCTGACGATTTCCATTGCTTCCGGGTGGTTCCATAATGAGTCGTAGCCAGTTTCGATAGTTACTTCTGCAATCGCTCCTAAGCCTATTGCAACATTTTCAGCAATTTCACGCACGCGGCGACTTGCCAAGTTGCGTAATTCTGGATCGAATACACGAATTGTTCCTTCAAGCACAGCTTCGCTCGGGATAACATTGTCGGCTTCTCCCGCCTGGAATTTCCCAATGGATACCACCAGTTCCTTCAATGGATCCGTATTGCGACTGACGATAGTCTGCAGAGCGACCATGATGTGGCTTGCAGCTAATATTGGATCAACCCCGTTATGGGGTTCCGCTCCGTGTGTACCAAATCCACGTACCACAATTTTAATGGTGTCTTCAGAAGCTTGCAGGTAACCATCTCGCACATAGACATGTTCACTGTCCATTTTGCTTTGCAAATGAGCACCATAGACAAGGTCCACTCCATCTAGGCATCCGTCCTTAATCATTGCCCGAGCACCACCAGGCGATAGTTCTTCACCGAATTGATGGATAAGAACCACGGTACCACATAGCTTATTTTTTATTTCCATCATAGCTTTTGCGAATCCAAGTAACGCTGCTGTGTGGCCATCGTGACCACATGCATGCATTACACCTGAAACAGTTGATTTATATGGAACTTGCTTCATGTCTTGGATTGGCAATGCATCGAAGTCCGCTCGGAATGCAATCGTTTTTCCAGGTTTTCCACCTCTGATTGTGCCGACTACTCCACGACCGCCAACTCCTCGTTTTACTTCAACCCCAAACGCTTCTAACTGATTAGCGATGAAGGCAGGCGTATTAATTTCTTTGTGAGACAATTCCGGGTGCATATGTAAATGACGACGAACCTCAACCATTTCACTAAAAGTCTGCTCCAATTTACGCAAAACAACTTCTTTCATTATGATTCCTCCTAGTAATAATAATAAATTTCATGGTAGAAATAAGATAATTAATTCGCCTGGGAAGGGGAATTTCAGTTTAAAGAGAATTGTATTTAGAGTGTACTTCACAATGATTGTATCAAATATGATTAATGTCGTATGATAAGTATTTAAAATGAAAATTTATACAATTTTAAAATGTTATCGAAATAATAGGAGTTGGCCATATGAAAATGAATCAGCAAATAGAACAACAAATTCAACAATGGTTTTCTCATTTCCATGCAAATCCTGAAATAAGTTGGAATGAAATCAAAACGACGGCAAAAATCGCAACGATACTGGATAGAGTTGGCGTGACATATCGAACGTTCAGTGATGTCACTGGACTCGTCGCTGAAATTGGCAGCGGTACGGAAGTAATAGCCGTTCGGGCAGATATCGATGCGTTATGGCAGGAAGTGGACGGTGTTTTCCAAGCAAATCATTCATGTGGACATGATGCCAATATCTCCATGGTTCTTGGCGCATTGCTTTATTTGCAGGGGCATTCATTGCATAAACGGATTCGTTTTATTTTCCAACCCGCCGAAGAAAAAGGAAACGGGTCAATCGCGATGATGGAACGGGGGGTTGTTGATGATGTTACGTACTTATTTGGCATTCATTTACGCCCGATTGAAGAATTACCTTTCGGAAAAGTGACACCTTCCATCCATCATGGAGCGGGTGTATTTTGTGAAGGGAAAATCGTAGGTGGAGATGCACATGGCGCGCGACCTCACCAAGGAAAGAATGCAATTGATCTGCTAGTTGCAATCCATCAATTTATTAAGTCAATTTACGAATCACCATTTGAACCGTATTCTGTAAAATTGACGAACATGCACGCAGGTGGGGAAAGTCTCAATATAATTCCAGGAACAGCTACCTTTGCAATTGATGTTCGGGCACAATCCAATGAGGTATTGACTCGCTTGCAAGAAAAAGTGAGTGGAGGACTGGCTCACTTAGGGGCTTTGTATGATGTGGAAATTTCATGGAAATGGAATGATTACACGCCTGCTGCGGAAGTATCTGCGAACGCTGCAAACCTAGCAGATGCAGCAATACGTGAAGTGTTAGGTGATGAACATACGGCGCCAGCAGTTATTACCTCAGGAAGTGATGATTTTCACTTTTACACGATCAAGCATCCTTCAATAAAAGCCACTATGATAGGTGTGGGCGCAAACTTAGAACCTGGCCTTCATCATCCCAAAATGTCATTCGATCGTGATGCACTGGGTGTGGGCGCCCGTGTTCTTGCGGCGACAGTACTGAGGGCAGCTACTCATGAAACTCGAGGGCTACAATGAAAGAAGGCGTTTCCGAGTCTGCTTTCTTTTAACTGTTCTTTTGATTCGTTATAATGCCCTTTATGAACCTTTTCTTCTAATGAACTTAGAAGCATTCACTATATAAAGATCAGGAGGAAATCATATTGGCAACAACTCTAGAAGGTAAGAACGCTATTATTACAGGTGCAGGACGTGGTATTGGACGTGCAATAGCTATTGCTTTAGCAAATGAAGGCGTTAATGTAGGTCTTCTTGCTCGTTCTGAAGAACATTTGCAGCAAGTTGTGAAAGAAACTGAAGCACAAGGTGTAAAAGCTGTTTTCGCAACTGCTGATGTTTCTTCAAATGACGAAGTCACAAAGGCAATTGATTCATTGACCAGTGAACTGGGAACGGTTGATATTTTGATTAATAACGCTGGAATTGCGAAATTCGGCAAATTTATGGACCTTGACGTTGAAGAATGGGAAAAAATCATTCAAGTCAACTTGATGGGAGTTTATTATGTGACTCGTGCAGTATTGCCTGGCATGATCGAACAGCAATCTGGAGATATTATCAATATTTCTTCTTCTGCAGGACAAAAAGGTGCACCAATTACGAGTGCTTACAGTGCATCAAAATTTGGCGTGCTTGGAATTACGGAATCCTTGGCAATGGAAGTGCGCAAGCATAACATCCGTGTAACAGCACTGACACCTAGTACTGTTGCCACAGATTTAGCGATCGATAATGATTTGACAGACGGAAATCCTGATAAAGTTATGCAACCTGAAGATATTGCAGAGTTTATCGTGTCTCAATTGAAATTAAACAAACGCATCTTTGTTAAAGAAGCGGGACTTTGGTCAACAAATCCTTAGAATATTTTTGATGGATGTCAGGTAGAGAGGCGAATTTAGCTATCTTGCCTGGCATTTTTAAATATTTTAAAAACATCTTCAATGAATGTGTGAAATTATCATTTACTTGGGTATGGTTAAGGAATACAATTAATTTTATTTCATTTCATTAATTGGAGCGTGGAAGGTATGAATCGAATATTTACAATTCTTGTTATGATTGGAGTGCCCTTAACTGTGGTCGCTTCTTTGTTACATTGGTCTAGCATTGTTATGTTTATTATTTGTTCGGTTACGATTATTGCCATTTCAAGTTTTATGGGTCGTGCAACAGAGAGTATTGCAATTGTTAGTGGACCACGAATTGGTGGGTTACTAAATGCCACTTTTGGTAATGCGGTTGAGTTGATTATTTCAATTTTTGCATTACAAGCTGGATTAATTGGAGTCGTGTTAGCATCGTTAACTGGATCTGTATTAGGAAATTTACTTTTAGTTGGAGGTCTTTCCTTTTTCTTAGGTGGGATTAAATTTAAACGACAGAAATTTAGCATTCATGATGCACGTCATAATTCTGGGTTACTGGTGTTCGCGGTCTTTGTGGCATTTGTCATTCCAGAAATATTTTCATTGTCCATGAATGAAACGAAAACGTTACAATTGAGCGTTGGTATTTCCATTATCATGATTGTTTTGTATTTAGCTGGATTATTCTTTAAATTGGTAACACATCGTGGAGTGTATGCTCATACTGAAGAAGATGTACCGACAAAGCATGAAGAACCTGAATGGTCGAAGAAAAAAGCGTTAATCATATTGTTATTGTCAACTCTAGCTGTTGCTTATGTTTCTGAAAATTTGGTCCATACATTTGAAGCGGTTGGAGAACAATTTGGATGGTCTGAACTATTTATAGGGATAATCATTGTAGCGATTGTCGGGAATGCAGCAGAGCATTCATCTGCCATATTAATGGCGATGAAAAACAAAATGGATGTAGCTGTGGAGATTGCCATTGGTTCCACTTTGCAAATCGCCATGTTTGTGGCGCCGGTACTAGTCATTATTTCTTTGTTTATGCCTACAGCAATGCCACTAGTATTTACGATTCCAGAACTCGTAGCCATGGCTACAGCGGTATTGTTAACTATTAGTGTGTCTAACGACGGTGAATCCAACTGGTTTGAAGGGCTCACATTATTGGCGGCATATTTAATCATGGGTATCGGTTTTTATTTATTATAAAATTACACAAAAAAAGCTTTTGACACTAATCGGTCAAAAGCTTTTTCTGTGCCAACTTATCTACATGTTGTGCAATTTCTGAAAGAGACTGAAATTGTAACCCAGTATTGCGGTTAATTGATTTAAGGATATCCAATTCATTAGGTAAAGAAGCTTTTTTTATTTTCAAAATCGTTGGATCGTAAAAACTGCTAATCATAATTCCTCGGAACGTATGGAAAATATCCCTACGAGGATTACTAGGTAAAGACTTGTTATCTATTTGTCGTAAGTCTATATTCATTCCATGGCTCCTCGGTACAAATTGATGGTACAGTACTCTATATACCCTTATTTACTATTTATTACACAATTGTGCTTAATACTACGCATTTAAAGGAGCTTGTTTGAATGAAACGAAAATTATTTTATACAGATGCTTACCTTCAACGTGACATGACGAAAGTTGTAAATGTAGCAAAAGATGAATTAGAAAAATGGTACGTCACTTTAGAAGAAACTGTCTTTTTCCCCACTGGTGGAGGTCAGCCTCATGATATAGGTAAAATCAATGATGTAGTGGTTTTCGATGTAGAAGAAATAGATGGAGAAATTAGGCATTACATAGCTGAACCTTTATTAGAAGTGGGCGAAGCAGTGGAAATGGAGATTAATTGGCAGCGTCGTTTCGATTTTATGCAACAACATACAGGTCAACATCTCTTGACTGCATCGTTTGTAGAATTATATGGAATTCAAACAACCAGTTTTCATCTAGGAAAAGAATTAGTAACGATTGACTTAGATGTAAAAAAAGTCACTGATGAGCAGTTACTTAAAGTGGAAAAACGAGCAAATCAAATCATTTTAGAAAATCGCCCGATTGAAACAAAGTGGGTAAACAAAGAAGAACTGGCAACGTATCCTCTACGAAAAAAAGTGGCTGTCGAGGAAGATATTCGTTTAGTTATTATTCCGAATTTTGATTATAACGGTTGCGGAGGAACTCACCCCTCATCAACAGGTCAAATTGGTTCATTGAAAATCCTTGATACAGAAATGCAAAAAGGTCATGTAAGGGTTCATTTCGTCTGTGGCAACAGAGTGCTAGATCAACTTCATCGCAAACAAAAAACATTACAAGAAGTGACTCACTTATTAAGTGCTTCGGCAGATGGAGTAGTCAACTCTGTGAAAGTATTATTGGATAATGGCAAGAAACATGAGAAAACGTTGGATGAAGCTCAACAACAATTACTGAACTACGAAGTGAAAGAAATTGTTGGCGATATGAAGGAAGGCACTACGTCGATTGAACGTGTATTCCAACAACGGTCCATACAACAATTACAAAAACTTGCACGACTTATAGTGACAGAAGCAACAGCCACTCAGTTAATTTTCATCGCTGAAAATGACGGTTTACTACAAATTGTATTGGCACGAGGTACTGACAATCAAATGAACATGAAACAATTAATCGCCCAAATCCTACCCCTCATCAATGGCAAAGGAGGAGGTTCGGAAACTTTCGCTCAAGGCGGCGGAGCGACGGACCTAACTGGCGAACAACTATTAGAAAAAATTCGTGCTTTTTAATATATTGAAATAGTAAAGACTTTCTATAAAAGTAGAATATGTGTTCGGTGAATGCTATAATTTCCCTACAGATTTATATAAAGAAAGGTGGGAGTTTGGTGAAACCAGTGATTATTGCAGAAAAGCCAAGTCAGGCAAAAGCGTATGCAGATGCTTTCAAAGTGAAAAAGCAAGAAGGTTTTTTTGATGTGCAAGCATGTGAAGCGTTTCCACAAGGTGCCTATATTACTTGGGGAATCGGTCATTTAGTCGAGCTGCGTGATCCGAAATCTCACGACTCGAAGTGGGCAAAGTGGTCACTTCAAACATTGCCTATATTACCAGAAGAGTTTCAGTTTCAAGTTGCGAAAGGAAAAGCGAAGCAGTTTGGGATTATCAAAAAGCTCATCTATGAAGCAGATACCATAATAAACGCGTGTGACATTGATTTATCTCTATAAAAGTAGTTGTACAAAATACGAAATATTATCCTTTCTTATGTGAAACAAGTATATTTCATTGATATTTAGAATGCACTTAAATATTAATCTGCACATAAACATAGTAAATGAGCTATTTATGTGCAAATTTTCAAGAGTCTATACTTGAGGTTTTAGGGAAGTTACTATTAAAACGGGTTTCATTTTCTTCTTCAACTCAATAGTCCCTCAGTAAAATATCACAATTGAAGCATTCTTAAAGCATAAAGGACCTATTTAGTAACGGATTCCGTTTCCTATCGCAAAACAAAAAGGTTATCAATTCGCATAAGAATTGATAACTTTTTTTCGTTGAAATAAAAGCACTTATCCTAAAATAACTGTTAAATATGTACCTCAATTTGTAGGCGGAAAATCAGAATACATTGAATCCGCAAATTGGTATACAAATTAGATTACAAAAGCTTACCATTAAAAGGGGCTGTAAATGCAAAACTAAATTGAACAGATTTCGCCAAATAAGATTGAACAGTTTTCACTAAAAATTTGTGCTTCTATATACTAGTAATTAGTTTATAGAAAGCGAGGAATATGGAGTCTGTATGTTTGTAAGGCGGGACACATGGCGATTCGAAAAGCACGAATTGGAAAAAAGGGGATGGGTAAAAAACCATCGAAATACATATTACTTTGATATCGAAAAATGCAAACACTGTCCTTTCAAAGAAGGTTGTTATACAGAAGGGGATAAAAATAAGACAAATGCCGTTACGATTAAATCAAATGAACATTCAGAACGGGAACAATTTCAACAAAGCGAATATTTTAAAGAGAAATCGAAGTTAGCAATAAAATTGAGAGATTAATCATAGAAAATCCCGAACTGGGAAAATTTACTACTAATAACCCAATAAACATGGTAGAATCTAAATGGTTTAATAACCAAAAAATAGCACCATAAGAAAGGAAATACAAAATGAGTAAAAAACTGAGAAAGCGGGGAATAAAGTTTCTATCCTCCCTGTTAGCATTCACTATTTTTGTTACTTATATAACAATCGGTGAGTTTTCACCCGTTTTAGCCGAAAGTAATAATAATGAAAATATTCAAAATAAAAATCCAGAATTAGTTGTCTCGGACAGCAGAAAAGAAGTAAAAGAGAAGAGGACCGAGAATTCAAAAACATTTCTAAATCCAGATGGAACATATACATCGGAGATATCTCAAACCCCAATTCATTTTAAAAATGAAAATAAACAATGGGAAACTATCAATAACCAGCTTGTATCTGATTCTCAAGAAAAAGTATACGAAAATAAAGCAAACGATTTCACTGTAAAGTTTGATGAACGACAAGAATCAGGATCACCAATTATGCAAATAGAAGACAACCAATATTCTACTGAATTACAATTAGAACCTTTAGAACATACGGGTCAAAAACCTGCAAGCGTTGAAGGTTTGGTAGAAGGAGAATCGATTACATATCCAAATGTGTATTCTGATATCGATTTAAAATATTCAGTGGGCTCAGATCGAATAAAAGAAGATATTATTTATAACGAAAAACCTGAAGAAGGTTTCCCTTCTGAGTTTACTTATAAAATGGATTTAGAAGGGATGAATGTAAAGAATCAGGACGGAATTTTATACTTATGTGATTCAGAAACAAACGAACTCCTTTATTATTTTGAGACACCTTATATGTATGATTCCTTCATACCTGAAGGTTTTAAAACAGCAGAAGGTATAACTTCTATTCCTGAAGAATCGATTTCATATGATGTAACACTAAAACATGAAATAATAGATAATCAATTATACCTCCATCTTGCACCAAATAAACAATGGTTAGAGGATGAAACCCGTATTTATCCCCTAACAATAGATCCAACTATTGTAAGAATTCAATCTTCCACGCACATAGAAGATACAAGTTTACGGAGTACTTTTCCAACACAGACAGGTGGTAATGATTTAGAAATTGGTGGTGGGGCATCAAATGATAATGTTATTCGCTCATTACTGAAATTTGATGTATCCACTATACCTACTGACATAACAATTTTGTCATCAAGCTTAGATTTATGGTTTTCCTCTACTAATAATAGTTCAATGGTGGATGTAAGTCTCTACAAAATGGGACGCGATTGGAATGAAAATGAAGCATCATGGAACTATGCAAAAACATCTCCTTCCACATCATGGACAACTAAAGGTGGAGATTATATAAGTAGCAATAAGCTAGCAACTGTCAGTGGTCTAACTAATCCAACCACTCTTGATAATGACATGAAACAGTGGGATATCCCGATCCATATTATTCAAAATTGGAAAGATAACCCGAGTACAAACTATGGATTTATGATTAAAAGTGATACCGAAGCAACGAACTCTTATAAAAAGTTTATTTCAAGTGAACATACAGCGGACTCTAAGTACAAACCATTATTTGTAGTTACGTATAGAACTAATGCAAGGTTAGGATTAGAAGAATATTGGATGTACGACTCGCATCCTTTGGTTGGTGGAACAAGTTTTAGTAACTTAACAACAAATAACAATGTCATTCAATATACAGATTACTCAATTACGGGACGTGGAGGTTTTGGTTTAGACTTTACGAGAACTTATAATAGTAAATCTAAGGAAAGTTCCGTCATGGGATATGGATGGACGTTTACAGGAAATGAAAAATTATTTCTAAATATTAAACAAACTGCTAACATCCTTAACTATCAAGATGAAGATGGCACAGATCATGAATTTGTATATGATATTCCAAATGCCATTTATAAATCTGGACCGGGTAAGTATCTAACAATTAAAAAGAGTTCATCTGACTCTAATATTTATATCATGGTAGATAAATATGGTATAAAAACTACTTTTAAAATCCTACAAGCGAGTAATGATACTGATGTAAGAGTAGCCTATATTCAATCTAAAGAAGACCGACATGGTAATAAAATTAAATATGCATATGAAAATAATAGAATAACAAAAATTATCAGTGAATTAGGATCTGGAGTAGCAAAAACTCTTCAATTCACATACAACGCAGCTGGATACATTGAAACTGCAGAATATGAAGGTGGTAAATTTACCTATCATTATGATGCAACTGGTAAGATGGATTACGTCGATCAGCTTAAGAATAGTAACCTAAGTGTAAATACAAGAACAAAATTCGGATATAAAAATGATCGAATCGGTACTATTATTGATCCAGAAGGACGTCTTACGGATTATACTTATGATCCAAATGGATATCTAATTAAAGTACAAGATCCTAAAGATGGTAACCCAAATGATTCGATTGATAGACCTGGAATCGTATATGATATTGATATTATTAATAATAAGTCTACGGTTACAGGCCTTGATGGCAATCTAACGACATATTATTTTGATAGCAATTATGTACCAATCAAAGAAGAGATTCCTGGCTCATCCACAACCTATACTCCTGATTCCAATTATAATCCCATAAGGATTGTAGAGGACGGCAATATAATTACGAACATATTTGATTCTAATGGAAACTTATTAAGAGTAACTAATTCGGAAAATCATAAAGAAGTGGTCTATACATACACTACCTTTAGTCGATTAGA
The DNA here is from genome assembly GCF_056400705.1 of Paenisporosarcina sp. P5_A11. Taxonomy (NCBI): domain Bacteria; kingdom Bacillati; phylum Bacillota; class Bacilli; order Caryophanales; family Caryophanaceae; genus Paenisporosarcina; species Paenisporosarcina sp. P5_A11. The sequence goes on along the minus strand of NZ_JBFUKT010000041.1, from coordinate 7,655 downwards.
AACAATTACTGAGTTGGATAATATGACGAAGACTACTTACACATATGTTGATTTGATTGACGGTGGGGAGAAAGTTACAATTAATTCAGATGGCAAGGATGTAACCAACACTTATGATAGTTATGGTGACCTAAAGTCTGTCAAATATCCAGACGGTTCAATTGATATTATGGATATTAATTATGCAAGTAATAAAACAACGACTACACATACCGACGAATTTAAAAATGTTACTAAAACTGAATCGGATACATTAAATAACACAGAAACTATTACGGATGGAAGAGATAACCCTTATTCTCTTCATTTTAATGATAAGTTCGAATTAGATAAAGTAATAGACCAAAAAGATAAAGAAACATCATATAATTATGATGAAAATGGGAATTTAATTACTGTTACAAATGCAAAAAAGAAATTATTTTTGACATACGACTATAATGGACAAAATCTTTTAGTTAAAGAAACCAATGCATTAGGTAAAAGTATTAATTATGATTATTACGAAGATGGGAATATAAAATCCATTTTATTGCCAAACGATCATAAAGTCTCTTATGTATATGAATCAAATAGAATGATACAAAAAAATATTAATGATCTTAATAAGTTCGATTTTAATTATGACCCACTTTCAGGTAATTTAACCAGTGTGAAAATGAATAACAATCTACAAAAATCTATTATTTATAACAATGATGACTCAATTGATTATATTATAGATCGAACCAATAAATTAGATTATACAGAGGAAGATAGCAAGAAAATAACAACATATACCGTTGAGTCTAATGAAACAAAATTAGAACAAAGTCTTGATTCAATGAGTAGAGTCAATGACATTCACAAAAATGGCGATACAAATTCACTTGTATCCTATGAATATCACTATGAAGATTTGCCATCATCGGTATCATTTAATAATGGAAGCTCTATACAAATGGAATATTTACACAATCGTTTAGATACCTATACACTGAAGACAAAAAATAGCAACATTCTTGATTCATATAAAYTTGGCTATGACAAAAACAACAATATTACAACAATCACATCGAATTTAGTAGTAACAACCTATAGTTATGATGATAAAATGGATTACCTAAAAGAGGAGAATTTAACTGACGGTACGAAAATTTCCTATGAATATGATGAAGTAGGAAATCGCACTATAAAAAGGACTACTAGAGCTGGAGAGACTAATACAATTCCTTACGAGTACAATGATGGAAACCAATTAATGAAGGTAGGTAACCAGATTTATCAGTACGATGATAATGGAAACCTTAAATCGGATGGGAAAAATTCTTATGTGTTCAACGATATTAATCAGATAGAATCAATCGAAGACCAAAGTGGACAAATTATAGCAAAATATACTTATGATGAAGATGGAAAGCGAATAAGCTCAATAACACCTTTAGGTACCATTAATTATTTCTATGAAGGAGATAATGTCCTTTACGAGACAGACGAGAACAATAAGATTTTAAGAGAGTATACGTATAATGGAAACGGTCAAGTTGGAACTTTGACGAAAAATGGACAAACGTATTACTATCTTTATAATCATCATGGTGATGTAATTGCTTTAACTGATTCAGCTGGGAATATCGTAGCTTCGTATTCCTATGACGCATGGGGTAATGTTTTAAGCCAATCCGGACCAATGGCTTCTGACAATCCATATCGCTATGCTGGATATAGATATGATGAAAACACAAAATTATATTACTTAATGTCAAGATATTATAATCCTGATAATGGGGTGTTTTTATCAATAGATTTAGTACGAGGTGATCTTGAAAACCCAATTACTCAAAATGGATATAATTATGCAAATAACAATCCTGTTATGAATGTTGATCCAAATGGCAAATGGAGTGTAAGAGCGGATGTATTCGCAAATTCAGTAGATGCAATTCTATCACTTATTCCAAGTGTAAGAATATTCTATTCTCTAGTTAAAACTCTAGGTAGAACTGGAAAGCCGTACCAAATGCTTAATGGAGATAAGATTGTCCCTCAGATTGTAAAATCTACAAACCAAGTTTTTACCAGATTTAATACAAAATTAAAAATATCAGCGACTATAATGGGAGGAATTAATACATTCTTTTTGACAATGAGCGACTTTTCAATTGGCAAAGCAGTTGCCTATGTCCTCGGTAGAATGTTTAAGACAGAAAAGCGCTATGCATTAAAATATATATATTGGGGACCAAGAGAAAAAATTATTTACATTATATTTCCGAGGTAGCGTTAAGAAATTTGTGTAAGTGCATAAAATTTTTCTGGCACCTATTCTTTTTCTTTGAACATGGCAGCCAGTATTGCTCGAACTTGAACAAATCCTAAATGACGTTTTGTGAAGAACTTTAGAAAATTTCAAATTGAGAAACAAGAAATTTTTCTAGGAATTCTTAAGAAATTGCACTTTACGCTTGCTTTATCTCTTGATTTAGTCGTTAAAGATGCTTTGGTCAGATTTGTAATTGTCTGTTCTGATGTAAAATGGTTCACAGGGAGGGCATTTTTCTATTTATTCGTTTACACAAGAATTATTATGCTTGCTCTCATTCCCAAAATTGGAGGTAAAGGTATTGTTTTTAATTATTATTTTCATAGTACTATTCTTAATTATCTACTATATAAATCATAAGACATTAATAAAGAGCCAAGAATTTACCATTAATCGTCTAATTAAATTAGACAATAAATATAAAATTAAAATAGAAATAATTAAGAAGGAAGAGAACGATATAGTTAAAAACGTAATATTATTTGAAAATGAGAGAGAGATAGATCCAGAAATAGTGCAGTATGCACAATTTCAATTCTCCTATTATTTCAGTGGTGAAAATGGATATTATATTTTCAATAAAATTACTAGAAAATTAATTACTTATGAAAACTTAAATTCTTTTAATAAAAAACAAAAAAGGATTTTTGAAAAATATTTTTATTAATCATTTTTTTTTATTTAATGTCAGTAAAAAATAAATCTATTTTAAGTATTTGCCAAATTCGATTAGGACCATTTTACCAAGCATGGGACTGAACCCATAGGGTTGAGACAAAATAAAACATCTTTGAGTTGAAATTCGGGTTTAAGATACCCAAATACAACTTAGAGGGTGTTTTGTTTTTCTATAGGTTCAAGAGTTAGTTATCCTGTAGAAGTAAATGAGATTGGCAGGAGTTCCAGTTACCGAGGTAATGGAACGGAACGTCTAGGTAAGTGGTCAACTTTTACATGAGCGACCTGGTCAACTTTTGGCTTGACGTTTACATACATCGAAGTGAAATAATCTCTAGTGAAGAGGATGACAGCTTAAGAATGAAATACCGTAAAACTTTGTTTACCGAAATAAGTGTTCAATCTTAACTGAGGAAAACTGTTCATTCTTACTTGACGGTTACAAGGAATTATAATAGGTCTAATAGTTGTGATTCTTTCCAATCTTATTACAACAAAAATCTTTCCTCCAATTTTTGAAATTGCCGAAACAGTCGCAGATTTTCCAACCCCATTTAAAAAAATTATATACCAGGGAATACTCACATTATTTTGCATATTAATGTTTGGAATGGTTGCAATTTTATTCTTACAAACAAAAGAAAAGAATATTAGGGAGCAAATTTACATTAATGAATTAATAACACCATCCTTTTAATAGAGGAGGGTGTTGTTTTTGGATTTAATAAAGTTATTTACCTTAAATTGTATATTTTTGTATACTAGTAATATGGCGGTGGCATTCTCAAAGCCATGTTTCATCGAGATTATGGAACACCTTATATTGGGAAAGAACTATTAATTAAATTTATTAAAACTAGAATAATCGTTTTAACGGAATTCGACAAAGATACTCTCCCTTTATACTCCTCTTCCAGATAAACCTCCCAATAATATTCATCATTTATTAAATCCTGTTGTACTACTATGTCTAAAAATTCAATATCTGGCTTCCTTATTTTATTTAAAGCATTAATGCCAAAACTTGAAAAAGTAGAAAATGGAGAAGGTGTATACATCTTTGAGGAGTTAGAAAATAACTTACACCCTGCACTTCAAAGAAAATTGTTTAATTTTTTAAGAGAATGGTCCGTTGAATACAATGCAACTATATTTTTAACTACTCATTCTAACATTCCTATAGATCTTTTTAGTGGAAAAGATGCTTGTCAAATAGTCCATTTAAAAAAGGAAGGAGATAAATTAATTACAAAACAAGCTCTCAACTTTTTGGATAATAGTGAAATACTTTTTGATTTAGATGTCAAAGCAAGCGACATTCTACAAGTGAATGGAATTATATGGGTTGAGGGTCCGTCTGATCGAGTATATATAAAAAAGTGGCTTGATTTAGTTACAAACGATGAATTCATAGAAGGTATCGATTACCAAATCTTATTTTATGGTGGACGGCTCCTCTCTGCATTTAGTGCTTCTCCAGATGATGAAGAAATAAATGACTTTATTAAGTTGCTAAAAACAAACCGGAACCTTGCTTTAGTAATGGATAGTGACAAGAAAACACGTACATCTAGAATTAATCAAACAAAAACAAGATTAAAGTTTGAGCTAGAAGCAATAGGAGCAGTAACTTGGATTACTAAGGTAAAGAAATCGAAAACTATGTTTCAAAACGTGCTTTTAGTGCAGCGTTTAATCTTAATTTAACCAATGAAATAGATCAATATCAATCGGTAGAGTTATATTTAAATGATGCAAAGCCTAATTTAGGGAAAAACTATATCAAGAAAAAAAATCAATATTCACATGAACTTTCATCAATTATGACAATGGAAGATTTAAACTTTCTTGATTTAAAAAAGAAAATAGAAGAGTTAGAAAAAGTAATACGTAAGTGGAATTCAAAGTAACAACTGCCGTTCCTTAGAAATCTAAAGGAACGGCTTTTTTATCTCAATTCATTTTTTCAATTGCTCGATTACTTGGTTGTTCAATTATAAAACCTTCTAATTGGGAAATGATTATATTATTTGCATCTTGATATCTTTCCAAATCCTTTTCTAAATCATGAGTATCAAAATATTCTCCCGATGTCACCTCATAAAATTGATTCTCGTTTAATTCGGTAGTTGTATTAACAAAAATGATAGTAAACTCTTCTGAATTTGAATTCACTTGGAGTCGCATTTTAAGTTCAGAAACTCCACCTTCATTTTCATCAATATAGCCTCCAATAATAGAGAAAATGAAACTTTCATCATTAACACCGGTCGCTGTAATAAGGGTTTTAGGTTCAGTTATAGCCATTATTTCATCGACAAAGTAATTTGGTAGAGCATCACAAAAATACAACATATCATCCGCTGGTGACAAAATATTTTCATTTAAATATTCTATAAATACATTCTCTATCTGTTTTTCAGAATAAATCTTTTCACCTGTAGCTTCTATATCTCTTTTTCTCGTTTCTTCAATAAGAAACTGTTGCATAGTTTCTCGATAATCAATCTCTTCTTGAGATATTTCAGAATTACTAATTTTTTGGATTGCTTTATCTAACGCATCAATTACAAATTCACAAGTTTTTTTCATCACATTGTACATTTTCAAATCGATAACTTTATTATGAGCAATATGATTACGATCACTACTTAGGCGGTCCCATTTCTTTTTAAAGTCTTCAGGTTGATTGAAGAAAATAGAAAGCTCGTGCTTCCAGAATCCTTTTTCGTTCGTTAGTGCAAAATCAAATGGATTATCTACTAATTCTTTTAGTGTTTTACGTAAAGTCTTTTGAATAAGTTCTTTATCAGATGGGAGTTCATGATGATTCTTAATATCAACTGTAAAGTTCACTTCAAATGTATATTCACTTTCAACTAGTTTCGTCAAATCTGTGATATCCAAGGAATACATATCCAAGTTGATATCCTGAAGGTCCGTTAATATCCCGTGATAACCAGCTAACCTTTTTTCTTTATCAGTTTTAATTTTTGCAGCTACTTGTTCCCACCAATCCAAACCATATTTAATTGTCATATAATGAATAATTAATACACGAAATCTATTTTCAGCTTTGCTGGTAAGTTGGTATAATTCTTGAGTTTGCTTTTCAATCTGAGCATCATAAATCCAGTACAACTTGTCAGCTAACGGTTTAAGGGCGTTTTTTAGCAAAATTTTTAAATCATAAAATTGATTTTCATCCATCTCAGATTCCATATTTAAAGTAGCAAAAAGCAAAACTTTATCCTTAAAAGTACGCTTATTAATTGAAATTAAAAATTCACTTTGTTTATCTTTACATGCGAAATAATAATCCATTTCTTGTGGATAGTCGATGTCTTCACTTATTACATTGAATTTATCATTGATATGATTACTGATTTCCTCAAAAATATCAAAGTTTTTCTCGTCTTCGTTTTTTCGAAATAATAATATTTCCAATTTTTTATTTAGATCCATACTCAAAAATCTCCTCAGCATTTAAATTTTTATTAGTACATGCTTTAAAATGTACAAACATAAACATATATTAACATAAATATCCAGGTTACTATTCTACAACATTATCAGCTTCTAATTATATTAACTTTCTGAATGCTATGAATTTTTCTATGCTAATCAGAATCATTAAGATATTCTTAATATTATATAAAGGAATTATCTAGGAGGCTAAATCATTATGATGGAGAATTTAATTAAGAAAAAAAATGATAGAACTACAGGTGATTTTGATGAAATACACGAGGTGAAATATTCAAAGCCGAAAATTTTGTTAGTCGATATAAAAAATGATATTGCTGACAAATTAGAGGAAGAGGGTTTCAATATTGATAAAGGTACTTTTGGATCAATTGATGCAGCTCAACCAAACCAAATATGTGAACTTAATGGAAAGCTACCCTTTTTAAATGAAACTGATATTGTGTTTGTTAGTCTAGAGAGTGAAAATAAATTGAAAAATTCAATTTATCGAGACGAAGAAACCGTTGCAGCGGATGATTTTGTATTTGTAACTCCTAGAAGACAAAACTATTTTGATGGTAGATCTGCCTATTCAGTTGGTCAAAGAGAGAATTTAAAAAGAGTTATAAAAAATGGTGGTATTATTGTAGTTTTTGCTGACTCTCCTGTAATCGAAACCTACTACATTACGGAGTTTAGAAAGGGCCTAAGATATGAACCAACTTCTAAAAAAATAAGTAATTACGATTGGGCACCTTCAAAACTTTATACACAGGATTGTATAGAGGGAAACGAAGTTTTTATTTCTGATACATTAAAAGAAGTAGCCCAAGCGATAATCAAAGGTTCAGAAGAAGAAATTTCTTATAGATGTGAGTTTAATAGTATTTTTGAATCCGAAAACACATCTATTTTATACAAAAACCGCTCTGGAAAAGTTATAGGATTTTTAGAGAAATTGAATGAAGGTTATTTAATTGTGTTACCTAGGTTTGAAAATCTTCACAAGCCAATTTCAAATTTAATTAAAGAGGTTTTGCCAGAATTAATACCGGATTTATTTCCTGATTTCGTAAAAAATAGTTGGGTAAATAACGAAAAATATGTTTTTCCAGATGAAAAAAAATTAATTGCTCAAAGAGAAGAAATTGTTAAAAAGTATTCGGAAAAAATTAAAGAGTTAGAAGAGAACATCTCAAAGGTAAGA